>JBAVGD010000001.1:0-8773 GCA_049684635.1 Solirubrobacterales bacterium
CTCTGGCGGCGCGAGGTCAACCGCTTCATGAAGATCAAGAAACAGACGATCGGCGCGCCGCTGCTGGAAACCTTCCTCTACATCTCAGTCTTCGGCGCCGCCCTCGGCTCGCGGGTCGGCGAATTACATGGGATCGACTACGTCGTCTTCGTCATCCCCGGCCTGATCATGATGTCCTTCTCGATCAACGCCTTCGCCAACAACTCCTCCTCGATCCTGCAGCAGAAGTTCCAGGGCGCGATCCAGGACCAGCTCTCCTCTCCGGCCTCGCCGCTGGAGCTCTTGCTCGCCTTCTCGCTTGGCGGCCTCGTGCGTGGCCTGATGGTCGCAACCCTCACCTTCCTCGCCGCCTCGCTGCTGGTCGACCTGCCCGTCGACCACATCCTCGTGCTGATCCCGGCGCTGTTCCTGGTCGGCTTCTTCTTCTCGCAGCTGGGCGTCCTGATCGGCGTCCGCGCCGAACAGTTCGACGACGTCGCCTTCGCCCAGACCTTCGTCCTGCAGCCGCTGATCTTCCTCGGCGGCGTCTTCTACTCCGCCACCCTGCTGCCGGAGCCGTTCCAGACCCTGACCCACTTCAACCCGATCTTCTACATGATCAACCTGGTTCGTTACGGCTTTGTTGGCTTCACCGAAGTCAGTGTGGCGCTCTCGCTGCTGGCGCTGACCGCAGCGACCGCGGCGCTCTTCGCGGTCAATTTGCGGCTATTTTCTAAGGGCTACCGCCTGCGCGCCTAGCCCGATTGAGCGAGGCGCTTGATCGAATTGCCGTCATTGACTAACTTCCGCTTGGGCTTTCCGCACTTCTCTGCTGTGCGTCGCTTGACGCGGCGCGGAAAGGAATCAACTTGAAGCGTTTTCATCTTCTGGCCGCCGCGACGGCCTTTGCTGTGCTCTGTGTCTCGGCCACGGCGCTCGGCGCCCCTTACCGCCCGCCCGGTGGGCCGTCGGCGGCTCCGGAATCGACCGTCCCGACCGTCTTCATCAAAGGCAGCAAAGACGAAACCCTTCATTTCGTCGCGCCCAAGACGATCGTCGCCGGCGAAGAGCTGAAGGTCCTCAACACGACCAACGCCAAAGAAGTCGGCCCGCACACCTTCTCGTTGGTGACCAAAGGGTCGATCCCGAAAACGGCCAAAGCGCGCCAGCTCTGCTTCACCCCGCATCACATCTGCAAAGCGATCGCGTCTTGGCACGGGGTCAAAGGCAACGGGCCGCCGAAAATCAATCCGGCTGAAGCCGGCCTGACGGGCTGGGACACGCTCGGCAGCCTGACCAAGGAAGGCGACTCCTGGTTCACGGGGACGAAACCGGCCGCCTCGATCGAACAGCCGGTCAGCATCAGCACCGCGGCCGGGCCGACGAAGATCTACTTCATGTGCGCGATCCATCCGTGGATGCACGGCTCGATCGAAGTGCTCCCGGGCGGGTAGCGACGGAGGACTCGCAGCAATCTCAGCCCCGCCTGGGGCGCCGAGCTTTCCTTGGCGCCCTGGGCGGCGGCACTCTTGCCGCGCTGCTGCCGTTCGACGTTCGCTCCAGCGGGGCGCCTCCGATCGCGGCGCGGGTGCGGCGCGGGGCCACGCGGATCCCGTTCCGGGCACCGCTGCCGATCCCCGAAGAGCTGCGCGTCGCCCGCCTCGACATCCCGATCCGCGAGGCCGAGGTACAGATCCTGCCGGGCGCCCCGACCCGGATGTGGACCTACGGCGGGACCTTCCCCGGCCCGACGATCCGCCGTCCGGCCGGACACAGGACCGAGGTCACCTTCCATCACGAGCTGCCCCGCGAGGTTGGGGAGCTGACGGTCCACCTACACGGCGGCCACAACCGCACTCAGTTCGACGGCCAGCCGGGCGGGCTGACCGCCTCGCATCCCAAGTCCTTCTACTGCGACATCCCCCGGGGCCTCTCACCGCGCAAGTCGGGCAATGACTTCCTGATCGAGCCGGGTGGGAGGAAAACCTACGTCTACGACCTGGTCGAGGACGGCCGGCCCGAACGGGCCGCGCTGCAGTGGTACCACGACCACCGCCTCGACCACACCGCTCGCAATGTCTGGCGCGGTCTTGCCGGTATGTGGATCGTCGACGACGATCTCGACGACTCGCTGCCACTGCCCTCGGGCGAGCGCGAGATCCCGTTGATGATCGCTGACCGCAGCTTCGATCGCCACAACCAGCTCACCGATCCCTTCACCGGCTTGCGGCCTCCCGCCGACGGTGTGGCCGGCCATCTGGTGCTGGTCAACGGTGCCTATATGCCCCATCACGATGTGACACCACGGCGCTACCAGCTTCGCCTGCTCAACGTCTCGGGATTTCGCGCCTACAACATCCACCTCTCCAACGGCGCGCCGTTCGTCCAGATCGGCACCGACAGCGGCCTGATGCCCAAGCCGGTGCGGCGCAGCGAGATCCTGCTCGGCCCCGCCGAGCGCGCCGAGGTGATCGTCGATTTCGCCGGCGCGGCGGGTGGGACGGTGGAGCTGCGCAGCGGCCCCCGCCACGACGGCCACAACAGCGCCGGCGCGAGGCCCTATGTCGGCGCGCTGATGCAGTTCCGGGTCAGCCCGCGACGCGTCTCCGATCGGACCCGGGTGCCGCGCAAGCTGCGTCCCCTGCCGGACTGGACGAAACACGTCTCACACACGCCCGACCACACCTGGACGATCTCGATCGGCGGCCTCTTCAAGACGACCTGGCTGATCAACGGCAAGACCTTCAACCCCGCTCGCGCCGACGCCTTCCCCCGGATCGACACCACGGAGACGTGGGAGATCGTCAACCGCACCAGCGTCGCCCACATGATGCACCTGCACCACACCGACTGGTACCTCTTGGCGCGCAACGGCAAGCCGCCGCCGGCCTGGGAAGACTGCCTCAAGGAGACCTTCTTCCTCTATCCGGGCGAACGGATCCTCCTCGCCGGCCACTTCTCCGACTACACCGGCAAGTTCGTCATCCACTGCCACATGCTCGACCACGAGGACCACGGCCTGATGAGCCAGTTCGAGGTCGTCAAGGGCTGACTGTGGGATTGACCACCCTATAGGCGGTTCAAAGCCACAGTCAGTGGCGTCGGCTGGAGGTTTTGAGGCTCGCGCTGATCCAGTCGAGATAGGCCTTGCTGCCGGCGACGATCGGGGTGGCGACTATCTCCGGCTCCTCGTAGGAGTGAAGCTCGCGGATCGTCGCCTCGACCTGCAGATAGTGTGACGCCTCGGTCTTGGCCAGGCAGAGCCACTCGCGCGCGGTCTCGATCTCTCCCTGCCAGCGGTAGCGGCTGGCGATCGGCCCGAGAACCTGCACGCAGGCGGCGAGGCGGCGCTCGACCAGCGCCGCGCCGATCCGTTCGGCCTCCTCCTCGGAGCCGACGCTGGTCGTGATCTGAACGTACTCAGCCACCTTCATGCCTCCTCTGCGAAGCCAAGCCACCTACTTGGGACCCTAGCCTGGGTCGGCAACCATCACGGTGGCCCGGTCGCCTGTCTCGGGCGCAACGAGGATCGCGCCCTCACCACGGGCGTAGGCCTCCTCGCCGTGGTAGACGATGTCCATTCCAATCGCCTCCTCGTGCTTGGTCGCGCGCAGCGCGGTGAAGCGGCCAATCGCCTTGAGGAGCACAAATGTGGCGCCGAAGGCGTAGACGGGGGCTGCAAGCGCGGCCAGAGCCTGATGACCGAGCTGGGCTGCGTGGCCGTAGAGGAGGCCGTTGGACACCCCATTCCACGTGACCTGTGCGACGAAGCCGATGAAGAGGATGCCGGTGAAGCCCGCCACGCCGTGAGCGGCGAGTACGTCGAGCGTCTCGTCGACGCGGGTCCGCGGGCGCATCACGATTGCGGCATAGCAGGGCAGCGCGCCGAGGGCCCCCAGCGCCAGCGCCCAGGGCGGGCTGATGAAGCCGGCGGCGGGGGTGATCAGCACGCAGCCGACGATGATCGCCGTGGCCGCACCGATCGCGGTGACCTGGCGACCGCGAATGAGGTCGATGACGAACCAGGTAACGAGGCTCGCGGCTGGGGTCAGCAGGGTGTTGGTGAACGCCAGCACGCTCGAGTTACCGGTGGTGAAGCCGCTGCCGCCATTGAAGCCGAACCAGCCAAACCAGAGCAGGCCGGCGCCGACCAGAACGTAGACGGCATTGTGCGGCAGCAGCGCCTGCCGCCCGTAGTCCTTTCGCGCGCCGACGACCAGCGCGGCCGCCAGGGCCGAGAAGCCCGAGCCCATCTCCACGGGAACCCCGCCGGCGAAGTCGAGCGTGCCGCCCGACTGCAGCCAGCCGCCTCCGAAGGCCCAGTGGGCCAGCACGGCGTAGACGCAGACGGACCACAGCGCCGCGAAGACGAGGAAGGCGCCGAACCGCATGCGCTCCACAACGGCGCCGGAGACCAGCGCGACGGTGACGATGCAGAAGGTCGCCTGGAACGCCATGAAGAGGAGGGCCGGGATCGTCATGCCCGCTCGGGGGGCGAAGGTCACGCCATGCAAGCCGACGTTGCCGAGTCCGCCGATCAGGGCGCCGCTGCCGTCGAATGCGAGCGAGTAGCCGACCAGCGCCCACATCACCCCAGCCACGGCGATCGCCGCAATGCACATCATGAACGTGTTCAGCGTGTTCTTGGCGCGCACGAGTCCGGCGTAGAAGAGTCCGAGCGCCGGGGTCATCAGCAGGACGAGAGCCGTGGCGACGAGCATCCAGGCGGTATCGCCGGTGTCAATCCCTGCGGCTGCCGCCGCGAGCGGAAGGCTCATCACTTGCGCACGGGCGTCACGGCGCGGCGGTCGGTCTCGCCGGTGCGGATGCGGACCACGCGCTCCAGGGGCAGGACGAAGATCTTGCCGTCGCCGACTTCACCGGTCCGTGCGCCCTCGCGCAGCGCGTCGATGGTCGGTTGAAGGAAGGAATCGGAGACCGCGATCTCGAAGCGAACCTTCTCGGAGAGGCCCATCTTCACGGTCGTGCCGCGGTAGGTCTCAACCTTCTGGAGCTCGCCTCCGTGTCCCTCGACACGACTGATCGAGACGCCTCGTACCTCAGCGCGGTAGAGAGCTTCCAGCACATCGTTGGCTTTCTCGGGCCGCACGATGGCGATCACCAGTTTCACGCGACCCCTTCCTTTCCTCGACCGGCCGAGCGGCCGCGAGGCTAGCGCAGACGGCCACTTCCCCGGGCTGCGCCCGCGGGATCGAGGCCGGCTCAGGACCCGCGCGGGCCGCCGCCCTCCCGGTGGACCTCGGTCGCCAGCGCCTGGTCGCGCGGGCGGACGACGATCTCGTCGACGTTGACGTGGGGTGGCTGGGCGATGGCCCACCGAATGCACTCGGCAACGTCCTCGGCGTGCAACGGCTCCATTCCGGCGTAGACGCGGTCGGCCGCCTCGCGGTCGCCGTCGAAGCGGACGAGGGAGAACTCGGTCTCGACCATGCCGGGCGCGACCTCCGTTATCCGCACCGGCTCGCCGAGCAGCTCCAGCCGCAGGTTGCGCAGGATCGAGCGCTGGGCGTGCTTGGCGGCGATGTATCCGGCGCCGCCGCGGTAGGACTCGAAGCCGGCGATGCTGGTGATCGTGACCACGTGGCCGTCACCGGACTCGAGCAGCCGCGGCAGCAGCGCCCTCGTCATCCGCATCGTTCCCAGCGCGTTCGCCTCATACATCCATCGCCACTGCTCGTCGTCGGCCTCGGCCAGCGGCGTCAGCCCCAGCGCTCCGCCTGCGTTGTTCACCAGCACGTCGCAGCGGGGTAGGCGCGCCGCGAACTCGTCCACCGAGTCGGGATCTGTCACGTCGAGCGCCACGGCTTCACCGCCGACCTCGGCCGCGATCTTCTCCAGGCGATCCAGGCGCCTAGCCCCGAGCACAAGCTGGAAGCCATCGGCGGCGAGCGCTCGTGCCGCTGCCTCCCCAATCCCGCTGGAGGCGCCCGTAATTGCCGCAATTCGCCCCATCTCCGGCCGAGCCTACTAGCGAGGAGGGGACCCGAGTTCCACCGGCCCGTCTGAAGCGACTACTCGCCGATCAGCTCTATGCGGTAGCCGTCGGGGTCCCGCACAAAGCAGATCCGGTGGCCCTCGGTGCGGCCGCCGGGGCGATATGGGGGCTTCTCCGGCTCGATGCCGTCAGCGGCCAGCTGCTCGAGCGTGCCGTCGAGATCGCCAACGCCGATCGCAATGTGGCCGTAACCGGTCCCCAGCTCGTAGGAGTCGACGCCGTAGTTGTAGGTCAGCTCGAGCGCCACCTGGTCTCCCGGCAGGCCCATGAAGATGTTGACCGCCTCGTCGCCGATCGGGGAGCGTCGCCACTCCTCGAAGCCGAGCTTTTCGTAGAAGGCGACGGAGCGATCGATGTCACCGATCCGGTAGCACGTGTGCAGGAAGGCCGCCACTTACCGGGCAGCGTAGCGGCCTCCGTACAATTTGCGGCCGAATGGCGCGCCGGACGCGACGGCGACGACGCCGGTCGCACACCTCAGCTTGGAAGAGATTGACGATCCCACTGGGGGTCTTCGCAGCCGTGCTCGCGGTGGCCGCCGGAGTGGCGGCGAGCTGGGCGATCAACGTCTACGAGTCGGCGCCGCCGCTCTCCAGCCTCAAACCGGTGCAGAAGGGACGCTCTTCGGCGATATATGCGGCTGACGGAAGCCTGATCGGCTTCATCCGCGCCAGCAACATCCGCCAGCCCGTTCCCTCTCGCGCCCTGCCGGAAGACCTCAAGGACGCCACGGTCGCGATCGAGGATCGGAACTTCTTCCATCACGGAGCGATCGATCCGACCGGAATCGCCCGCGCGGCCTGGAAGGACCTGCTGGCCGGCGGAAAACCGGTTCAGGGCGCCTCGACCATCACCCAGCAGCTGGTCCGCAACCTCTATATCCAGAACCCCGAAGAGACGCTGACGCGAAAGCTGATCGAAGCCCATCTCGCCTACGAGGAGGAGGAAGCGCACAGCAAGGACTGGATCCTCACCGCCTACCTCAATACCGCTCCCTACGGCACCGTGGAAGGGGAGACGGCAGTCGGGGCCGAGGCCGCCGCGCAGACGTACTTCGGCAAGCCCGCTCGCAGGCTCAACCTGAGAGAGGCGGCAATGATCGCCGGCCTGCCGCAGGCGCCGTCCGAATACAACCCCTTCCTCGATCCCCACGCCGCACTCGAACGTCGCAATGAGGTGCTGGCCGTCATGGAGGAGCAGGGCTACATCACGCCGTCCGAATACCACGGTGCGATTCACAAGGGTCTCGGTCTGCACCCTGGCCACAAGTACCAGGTGATCCGCGACCCCTTCCTCTTCGATCTGGTCCAGCAGGAACTGATCGCCAAATACGGCATCAACACGGTCCGCTACGGCGGCCTCAAGGCCTACACCACGATCGACCCCGAACTGCAGGAACGGGCGCAGGAAGCGGTTGACTCCTGCATCGTTTGCTATCCCGAAGGCGGGCCCGCCGCCGGCCTGGCGTCGGTCAACCCCGCGAACGGCCAGATCGTCGCGCTCGCATCCACCGAAGGCTTCGCGAGCGAAAGCGAATTCAACTACGCCTGGCAGGCCCATCGCCAGCCCGGGTCCTCATTCAAGGCATATGTGCTCACAACCGCGATCAAGCAGGGGGTCGACCCCTACAGCACCTACTACGACGGCACCTCGCCGAAGACGCTTACGCTGCCGTACGGCGGGACCTGGACGGTCAACAACGCCGAGCCAGGCGGAGGCACGATGTCCCTCGCCAGCGCGACGTGGGACTCAGTCAACGTTGTCTTCGCCCAGCTGGACCTCGACGTCGGTCCCGAAAACGTGACCCACACCGCACACCAGATGGGCATCGAAGCGCCGCTGGAATCGGTGCCTGCGGAGGCGATCGGCGGTCTCAGGGTCGGCGTCACGCCACTGGAAATGGCCGACGCCTACGCGACGCTCGCCAACGGCGGCATCCACCATGCTCCGACGGCCATCAGCCGCGTCGAATTCCCAACCGGCAAGGTCGACGAAACCGACCCGACGTCTGGCGACCGCGTGCTCACCGAAGGCGAGGCCTACGAGGTGACCAAACTGCTGGAGGGTGTGATCACCCAGGGCACCGGGGCCGGCTACACCTATATGGGATGTGCCGCCGAGGCCGGCAAGACCGGTACCTCGGAGGGAGAGTCGGACGCCTGGTTCGTCGGCTACACGCCGCTGTACTCGACCGCGGTCTGGGTCGGGCACCCGCAGTCGCGGGAACTGACCGGCTTCGGTGGGCCGACGGCCGGGCCGATCTGGCGGACGTTCATGGAATCGGCAGTTGCCGGTAACTGTCCGGAATTCCCGGAACCGTCCAGCCTGCCCGAACTCTCCGGCCTGCATAGCGAACACACCTCGTCGTCCTCCTCGCCGAGCGAATTCGAAGGCGAAGAAGAAGAAGAAGGCGAAGAAGAAGAACCGTCCAAGAAGGGCAAGGGCGGTCAGGAACCGCCCGAAGCCGAAGTCGCGCCCGCGCCGCAGCCCGCGCCGACCCCGTCGCCCGCACCGTCTCCGCCACCATCGGTAGGGGTGGCCGGGGGCGTCGCCAGCCCGCACTGAGCCTCAGCATGACTGGGGAGGACGCTCGCTTCGATCCCAACGAGCGGATCGACCTGCTGCTGCGCGACCTTCGCGCTTTGCGCGGAGGCCTCTCCCAGCGGGAGGCCGAGCGCCGCCTCATCACTCACGGCCCCAATGAGCTGGAGAGACGCAGGGGAAGGCGTTGGCCCCGGGAGCTGGCGCGGCAGTTCACCCATCCGTTGGCGCTGCTTC
>JBAVGD010000002.1:0-55109 GCA_049684635.1 Solirubrobacterales bacterium
GCTCTGGACGAGCCGCCACGCGTTCGCGCGATGCTTGGTGCGCTCGGCGAGGAGTTGCCAGCGGACCCGCGCACGCTCAAACGCCTGCGCGCCAGCCTCAACCCGCTCTCGACATTCGACTTCGGCCTCTTCCGCGACCTTCCGGCGGCGAAGAAGTGGCAGACGCGATGAAGCTCTTCCAGCACGAGGATTTTGCCAGCATCGTGGCGGCCACGGCCGCCGCTGCGTCGCTGGAAGAGTCCTTCGTCGAGAAGGACTACTACATAACCGAGATCCTAAGGATCGTCGCCGGGCGCTACCGCCCCGGCCAGGTGATCTTCAAGGCCTTATTTACCGTTACTGATATATTCATAGCTGTTGTGAATAAGGGCTATATTGTGAAAATTGAGGGGCCGCTCGAGGCGAACGCGCTCCGCATCCTGCGGCAGACCCCCGGGGTGACCGCGATCGCTCGCGAGCCCCGCGAGCGCGATCGCGGCGTGGAAGCCGTCCTTCGCTTCGCCGGCACCCGGGCACGCGTGGCCGTTGAGACGAAGCAACGCGCGAACGCCGCCGCCGCGTGGCAGCTCGTCCAGTACACCAACGCGCACCCGGACACTCCGGTGCTCCTGATCGCGGAGGAGACCACCGCAAAGGCCCGTGAGATCCTCGAACGGCACGGCATTGCGGTCATTGACGGGCTTGGAAACGCCCACGTCGAACTGCCTGGCCTCCTCCTCCACCTCGAGGGTCGCCCACGTCCGAAGCGGACGGGCGCAACCCCGGCCCGCTTGAGCGGCAAGACGGGGCTGGTCGGTCAGGTGCTTCTCCTTCAGCACGAGCGGGCCTGGCACGTCCAGGATCTTGCAAAGAAGGCGGGCGTCTCGGCGGGCCTGGCACATCGCGTCGTCGCTCGCTTGGAACGAGAGGGAATCATGGCCGCCGAGGGCAGCGGCCCCCAGCGTGTCCGGCGCGTCACCAATCCGGGTGCGCTCCTCGACCTGTGGGCCGAGGAGAACGTTGATCGACCGGCGCGGACATTGGGCTACCTTCTCGCGCAGACGCCGCAACGCCTCATCACGAAGCTCGGCACCAATCTCGGAGGCGGCGGCATCGACTACGCCGTGACCGGCGCGGCGGCGGCGAGCCTGGTCGCGCCATTCGTCACTGCCGTTCCGATCGTCGAGGTGTGGGTAAGCGCAAGGACCGCGCCCGACGAGCTGTTGCAAAGAGCCGAGGCAGAGCCCGTGACTAACGGGGAGAACGTCGTGTTCCTTCAGGCGAAGGACGACGCTCCGCTGGCGTTTCGCGAGAAGGAAAAAGGGGTGTGGCTGGCCAACCCGTTCCGCCTCTACGTCGATCTGCTCCGTGATCCGCGTCGCGGTCGGGAGCAGGCGGAGCACCTTCGCCAGGAGGCCATCGGGTTTTGAGCCAGCGCGAGCATCACACCGGCGCCTCGCTGTCGCCGTACTCGCGCGGAAGGCCTCATGTCTCAGCCGCGCTTGGCGAGAAAAGCGATGGAGCGGCCGGGCTGGGTGCAGCTCACCGCTATGCCGGTCTCGGTCCGGGCCCCTATGCAGCGGTAGCCGTGGTAAATCGTGCAGCTGGGGCGCGAGACGTCAGCCGTGCAGGAGGCGTCATTGGCCCAGTTGGCGACGACTCCCCGACCAATCGGACAGCCAACACCGGTGACGCGCAGCTGCGAGGTGCCGGCGACCGTGGTGTTTCCGCAGCTCTGAGTGCTCGCACCGGGGGGAGCGGAGGTGCCGGTTGTGGGCGAGATCCGCTCCGGGGACGTGCCGGTTGTGGTTTGCGAGTGATCCCCGGAGGAGGATCCGCAGCCGGCAGCGAGGATGGCGGCAAGGACGACCGGAAGGGGGAGACGGCGGGCGAGCCTCATGGCGATGCCACCTAACCTATCCCGCGGCGCGGCCCGTGGTCAGTTCCCCGGCACGGGCAAAGATCTCATCGAGCATCTGCTCGGTGAGCCGCCCGGTAAAGGTGTTCTGCTGGCTGGGGTGGTAGGAGCCGAGCAGCATCCAGCCGTCCACCTCTGCCTCCACTCCGTGACCGAAGCTGGGTTTGGGCCGCGGCACATCGCAGCCCAGCTGACGCAGGGCGCGCAGCGTTCCGTCCCAGGCAAAGGCGCCGAGCGCGACGATAGTGCGGCAGCGCTTCAGCAGGGTCAGCTCCCGAGTGAGGTAGGGAAGGCAGTTGTCCCTCTCGGTTGGAGTCGGCTTGTTGGCCGGAGGTGCGCACCGAGCCACGGCCGTGACATAGGCATCTGAAAGGCGCAGACCGTCGTCGCGGCTCACCGCCCGGGACTGGTTCGCATAGCCGGCGCGATGCAGGGCGGCGTAGAGCCAGTCGCCCGAGCGATCTCCCGTGAACATTCGCCCGGTGCGGTTGCCTCCGTGCGCGGCGGGTGCCAGGCCGACGACGGCGAGCCGCGCGGTGGGATCGCCAAAGCCGGCGAGCGGCCGCGCCCAGTAATCGTCATCGCGAAACCGGCGAGGTGGGGAGGAGGCGCTTGCCTCGCGCCATGCGACGAGCCGCGGGCAACGGCAGCAGGCATGGATTTCGGTGGCCAGCTCATCGAAACGCTTGCGGTCGGATGAATTTGAAGCTTGCATAATGCTCATTGCCTATAATAGGATGGAGTGATACGGCACTATCCAGCGTACAAAGGAGTCGCTTTGGCTGCAAAACGTAAAAGGACGAGCAAGGCTAAACAGAAGAAGAGCTTGGCGCTTGAACTGAACCTCATCAAGGCATTGGCGCATGAGATGCGCGTCGAAATCTTCGGCATTCTGAATGAACGAGTCGCGAGCCCCAATGAACTGGCAAAGGAGCTGGGCGAAGGCCTGAGCCAGGTCAGCTACCACGTGAAGGTGCTCAAGGACTATGGCTGCATCAAACTGGTCAAGACAGAGCCGCGACGGGGTGCGGTCGAGCACTACTACCGCGCAACTGCCGGGGCTTTCCTTGCCGGCCGCGTCGACAAAAAAGGCTTGAAAGAACTGAATGACCTGGTGGAGCGGACGCAGAAGCAGGTGGAGGCGATTCAAGCCAGAGGTTCTGCCCGCTTGGAGAAATCCGGTGGCACTGGAACCACGGCCGCGGTGATACTGCTGGGACTCGAGCTTCCAGAGGCACGGGGGAGCAAGCCCAAAGCAAGCAAGAAATCGAGCGCAAAACGTTCGAGTTCGACGAAAAAAAGGAAATAGCGCTCGGCGACATGAGGTCGTGCCGGCGGGCCGTAGGCTTCGCCGGCGGCTCATGGAACAGCACCATCTAGGCCTTCGCAGCGGCAGCTGCCGCGGCATTTTCAGTGCCGCGGCGCTGCTGTCCTGCGTCGCGCTCCTGATCGCCGGCTGTGGGGCGCGCGGCCACGGCGCCGAGACCGACAGCGATAAGGCATCAGACGCCGCCATTCTCAACGGGGCGCTCGCACGTGAGCTGACCACCGGCGACCTTTACGGTCGCGCCATGCCGGTTCTTCATGGCCGCCTTCATGCCGCGGGTCGGGAGTTCCATGCCCAAGAGGCTGAGTACGTCGATGCGATCACCAAGGCGATCCGGGGACTCGGCGGCGAAATCAGCGCCGAACGTGAAGCGGTCGATCTTTCCCATGTGAGGGGCGAGGCGCAATTTCTTGCTCTCCTCTACGAAAGGGAGGGCGAGGCACTTGCCTCATACCTCGGTGCAGCACCGCATCTGTTCACCACCGCCCCACGTGCCCTTGTCACGGCACTGGCGGCAGGACACGCCGAGCATCTGGTGATACTCCGCCAGGCTCTCGGAGCTGGTCTGGCGGCTTCGGTTCCGGAGGCCTTCGACAGCGGCGAAATCCCCCCGCCTGTCACTACCGACCGGCGAGGTACGGGATGATGCCGCGATGACCGCTCCGCTTTACGCGATTGGGCGCTTCTGCTCGCGCCACCACTGGCTGACAATCGCGGCCTGGCTGGTGGTTGCGGTCGCCCTGGTCTTCGCCGGTCAGGCCGGAGACAGTAAGACCAACGACAACCTGACTCTGCCTGGAACCGGTTCCACCCGCGCTACCGAATTACTCGAAGACAACCTGCCCGCACAGGCCTTCGGAAGCAACCCGCTGGTGCTGGAGGCGCCGCGGGGAGCCGATCTCACCGCAGCCAAGTACGCGGCCCCGATCGAGCAGACCGTCAAGCGATTGAACGCGCTGCACGACGTCAACTCGGCCGTTGATCCGCTCAGCCCGGAGGGCGCGCCTTTCCTCAGCAAGAATCATTCGGTCGCCTACGTGCCCGTGGTGCTCAGCGTCGGGCCGAGCGAACTGACCGAATCGGAGGCGCAGGCGGTGCTGGACGCCGGTAAGCCCGCTGAAGCCGCCGGGCTCAAGGTCTCCGTTGGCAGCTACGTCGGTCAGGCGCTTTCGAAGCCCGACACCGGTGCCAGCGACGCGATCGGCATCGCCGCGGCGATCGTCATCCTTCTCTTTGCCTTCGGCACCGCAACCGCGATGGTGCTGCCGATCTCCTCGGCGATTGTCGGCCTGGCCTGCGCGCTCTCGATTATCCGCCTGCTCGAGCATGTGGTCCAGGTCCCGAGCGTCGCCTCGACCCTGGCGACGATGATCGGCCTAGGCGTCGGCATCGATTACGCCCTCTTCATCGTCACCCGCCACAAACTCCAGCTCGCCGACGGGATGGAGCTGCGCGAGTCGATCGCCCGCGCGACCGCGACCGCCGGCGGGGCCGTTGTCTTCGCCGGCTTCACCGTTGTGATCGCGCTCTGCTCACTCGCTTTCGCCGGCATCCCCCTGGTCAGCACGCTTGGTTTCACCGCCGCAATCGCCGTGGTGATTGCGATTGCCGCGGCGATCACGCTGCTGCCGGCGATGCTCGGTGCGCTCGGGCCGCGGATCAACTCGTTGCGGGTCCAGTTCGGCAAGACGCATCCCGACGACAAGCAGCCGCACGGTTGGACGCGCTGGGCCCGCGGTGTCGCCGATCGCCCCTGGCGCTCCGCCGTCGCGGCCCTCGCGGTGCTGGTGGTCCTGGCGCTGCCGATCTTCCAGCTCGAGCTGGGCCAGAACGACATCAGCGCCCTGCCCAAGTCGACGACGGCGCGCCAGGCCTACGATGGACTGACGCGGGGCTTCGGGCCCGGATTCAGCGGCCCGCTTCTGGTCGCCGCCGAATTCGAAACGGCCGCGGAAGCGAAGCGAGACCTGCCTGGGCTGGAGAAGCAGATCGCCGCGACGCCCGATGTCGTCCAGGTTTCCGCACCGACCTTCGACAGGGCCGGGACGGTGGCGGTCTTCACCGTTGTCTCGAAGTCGGCACCGTGGGCTAACGAGACGGTCAGCCTGGTCGAAGACCTGCGCGAAACGGTCATTCCCAAGGCGCTCACCGGCAGCGGCGGCGTCGCGTACGTTGGCGGCCAGACCGCCGGCTACATAGACCTCGCCAGCCAGATCAGCGACAAGCTGCCGCTGATGATCGCGATCGTCGTCGGGCTCAGCTTCCTCGTCCTGCTGCTCGCCTTCCGCTCGCTGCTGGTGCCGATCAAGGCCGCGGCGATGAACCTGATCTCGGTCGCCGCCGCCTACGGTGTCGTGACCGCCGTCTTCCAGCTCGGCTGGGGTGCCTCGCTGATCGGCCTCGACCACTCGATTCCGATCGTCAGCTTCGTCCCGCTGCTGATGTTCGCGATCCTCTTCGGCCTTTCGATGGACTACGAGGTCTTCTTGCTGACGCAGATGCGCGAGCACTACCGCCAGCACGGCGACGAGAAGCGGGCGGTGGTCGAGGGGCTCGCGAACACCGGCAGGGTCATCACCTCCGCGGCGGCGATCATGGTCTGCGTCTTCACCAGCTTCGTGCTCAACGGCAATCCGGTCGTGAAGGAGTTCGGGGTCGGCCTGGCGGTGGCGATCGCGATCGATTCGACGCTCGTGCGGTGCCTGCTCGTCCCGGCGGTGATGGTGCTGCTCGGCCGGCGCGCCTGGTGGCTGCCCCGGCTTCTCGACAGGTTCATCCCCCACATCAGCATCGAGGGCGAGGATTTCTTTGCCGGCCGTGATGCTCTTTCCGTGGCTGGAGCCCCGACTTCCGCCGTGCAGACGCATCCGGTCGATCGGCCGCCGGGTGGAGAAGATTGAGCGGATGTTTCCCCTCAACCTTCCGAACTTCCTCACCCTCCTTCGCATCATTGCCGTGCCGGTCGTCGTCGTCGCGCTGCTCGGCGAGACGCCGAATGGAGACGCTCTGGCAGCTGCCGTGTTCGCGCTCGCGGCGTTGACCGACGGCCTCGACGGCTATTTCGCGCGCTCACGCGATGCGGTGACCACATTCGGCAAGCTGATGGACCCCCTTGCCGACAAGCTGCTGATCACCGCGGCCCTGATCTCGCTGGTTTCGCTCCACCGGCTGCAGCCGTGGGTTGCGATGGTGATCATCGCCCGCGAGATCGCCGTCACCGGCCTGCGGGCCATCGCCGCCGAGCGGGGCATCGTGATTGCCGCCAGCTGGCTGGGCAAGGTCAAGACGGTGCTGCAGATCGCTGCCGTAATTGCCCTGATCGCGACGAACCCGGCTCCGGCCTGGGTCAACGCGCTTGTGTACGTCGCCGTCGCGGTGACGCTTGTCAGCGGTGCCGACTACTTCTTCGGCATCCGCCGTCGACTCAGGTCGCTGGAGCCTCGAGCCACTCCCTGAGAGTGGTGTGACGCCGCTGGTGCTCGCCGCTGTCAAGCTCGGCGCGCAGGTCGTCGAGCTTCCCGTAGCGTTCTGCGACCACGTTGTGCCGGTGGATCGTCTCGAGGTTCTCCTGGCGTGCCAAGACGAACGCCTCGCCGGGAAGGTCGGGGTAGTCCTCGATCACCCGGCGCACCATCTCCCGCACACAGTCCTCGACAAAGCGCGGCTGCGCGTGGGCCTTGGCGACCACCGCAAGCTCGTCCGGGCGCTTCATCAGCTCGTAGATCTCTGAGCTCATCGATTGCTCCACCACCTGCAGCAGCTGAGAGGCGTCGATCCACGACGGCCCTCCCTCGGGGCAGCCGACGTGAAGGGTGCCGATTCCGCGTTGGTTGTGGGTCGCAATCGGCACCACGTCGAGCACCCGCTCGATCTGCTCGTCATCGAAGTCCTGCTCGGCGAGGCGCTCGCGTGCCAGCCCCGCGACCATCTCCTGCGCGCAGGGGCAAGCGGTCATCCCCTGAGCCTGGACGCCTGTCAGCGTTCGCGTTCCTCGCGCCGAGTCAACCGCCGTCCCGAAGAGCATGTAGATCTCCTGCGTGGGCAGATCGCTGGCCGGTGTGCGAACCGTGGCCGGATAGCGTGCGGTGACGGAGACCTCGGCACGCAGCCCGGACTGGCGCTCGCGGACCCGCCGGGCGATATGAGCGGCGAGGACCTCGGCACGGAACGCCTCGCCGAGCACCACTTCGTCGATCGCCTCGCCAACGATTTCCTCGAAGCGGGACATGTGAACCCCGGCCTGGCGGGGATTGAGGTCGACGAAGCACTCGAAATCGGCGTGGTAGAGGTTCTCGCTTCCATCCGCCTGAACCCGGATCGCCTTCTCGACGCCGGTGACACCCACACGGGAGAGGCTGACCTGAGTCGTCGGAGTCGACGACTGCACGTCCAGGGGGGAGCTGGGAGTGATGGTGGTCCGGCTTGCCATCGCCGATGAAGAGTAGGCAACCGAGACTCTCGACGTGAGTGGCAGCGGTCGAATGGCGCCAATCGTTCTCCCTATACTTCGCCGGGCCGGAGCGTTGGGGCCGGCCCTCGGGAGGGGAACAGGGTTGCACGGAGGTAATGAGATCGAGCCGTTGGAAGCAGTCCCACGCGGACTGGGCCAGGATTCGAATGCTCAGCCAGTCGGGGAGCCGGAGGAGCTCCAGCGGCTGCTCACGGATGGGCGCGAACGCGGCTACCTAACCTTCGAGCAGATTGCCGCCACGCTCGAGGAGGTTGAGGTGACCAAGGAGCAGGTCACCGGACTTCATACCAGGCTGCTCGAGCACGGCATCGAAGTCATCGCCGAGGAGGGGGTGAGCGCCCACAAAGCGCACCAGGGCGAGGCAGCCAATGGCCAGCCGAAGGGACTGGAGCTCGACCTCACGGTCGAACCCAATCTCGACTCGCTACGGCTCTACCTGCGCTCGATCGGCACGGTCGACCTGTTGACCGCCCACCAGGAGGTTGAACTGGCGAAGCGCATCGAGCGCGGGGACATGCAGGCCAAGCGCCAGATGGTCGAGGCCAATCTGCGCCTGGTCGTCTCGATCGCCAAGGGTTACCTGGGCCGTGGCCTGAGCTTCCTCGACCTGATCCAGGAGGGTTCGCTGGGGCTGATCCGGGCCGGGGAGAAGTTCGATTACCGCCGCGGATACAAGTTCTCCACCTACGCGACGTGGTGGATTCGGCAGGCGGTGACAAGGGCGATCGCCGACAAGGCGCGAACGATTCGCATTCCCGTTCACATGGTCGAGAAGATGAACAGAGTTGCCTATGTCGAGCGCCAGCTCGTCCAGCGACTGGGCCGCGAGCCGGAGCCGCTGGAGATTGCCGCGGAGCTGCGCTGGTCGATCGGTGACGTGCGGGAGATCCTTCGGGTCGCGCAGCAACCGGTCTCACTCGAGAAGCCGGTGGGGGACGAGGACGAATCGGAGCTTGGCGATTTCGTTCAGGACGAGGCTGTTGTGGAGCCCTTCGAGGAGGCAAGCGAACACCTGCAGAAGGAGGGCGTGCGGAAGGCGCTGCACGCTCTTCCGGAGCGCGAGCGGCAGGTGATCGAGCTGCGCTATGGACTGTCCGGCCTCGAGCCGCTGACGCTGGAGGAGGTGGGGCGTGCGTTCGGCGTCACCCGCGAGCGCATTCGCCAGATCGAGAACAACACGCTGAAAAAGCTCCAGCACCTGCCCGAGGCGCAGATGCTGCGCGACGCCGGCTAGTGGTCACACCACTGGTGACCTGAGTCCGAATTCGCGCCACGTCGGGGTGGGGATCGATGGTCGTCAGATCGCTCCGGGGCGCATTTGTCGGGCTATACCCGACAAACGCGCCCCAGACAGGAAGAAACAGGAGGAAGAGGCTCTCCGCGGTGGCCGCATCCGCGGGGTTATGAGACAGGCTCGAGAACGAAGACCGCGATGTCGCGGCCGGTTCGCTGCTCGTATTCGTCGAAGCCTGAGTACTGCTCGTTGTGCTTGCGCCAGAGGGTTTCGCGCTCCTCGCCCTCCGCCACGCGCGCCCGAACCCGCCGGCGCTCCCGGCCGATCTCGATCTCGGAATCCGGATTTGCCTTCAGGTTGAGCGACCACGCCGGCTCATGTGTGTGTCCGGCGTTCGATCCGATCACGACCACGCGGTCATCGTCGGCCAGGTAGACCACGGGAACGGTTCGCGGCAGCCCTGATTTGCGCCCGGTCGTCGTCAGCAGCAGCACCGGTGCATGGCTGATCCGCCCGCCGATCCTTCCGCGGCTGAGCCGGTACAGCGGCACGTTCAGCTTGCCCGTCCAGCGCAACCCTGTCGCGCCCATGGCCATCGACATGCGCGAGTAGAACCTGTCGCCCAGCACGGCGCGAGTATCCCATGGTTAGAGTGGGTCGATGACCCACCCGTTCCGCCAAGCCGCCGAGGCGAAGGACCTGGAGCTGATGACCGAGACGCTGCGCGAGGACGTCGTCCTGCACAGCCCGGTCCTCTTCCGTGGCTTCGAGGGCCGCGACACGGTGATCGCCGTCCTCTCCCATGTCGCCGAGACGCTCGAGGACCTCACCTATGTCGACGAGGCGGTCGGCGAGCGCACCGTTGTCCTGCGCTTCAAGGCGCGGGTCGGGGATCGCGAGCTCGAGGGGGTCGACTACCTCAAGCTCGACGAGGATGGCCGGGTCGCCGATCTGACCGTCTTCATGCGCCCGATGTCCGCCCTCAACGCATTCAACGAGCAGATGGCGAAGCGGCTCGGCGTCTAGAATCGCCTCCGTCTCCGGGGGAGTGCCCGAGTGGTTAAAGGGGACTGGCTGTAAACCAGTTGGCTCTGCCTACGCAGGTTCGAATCCTGCCTCCCCCATATGGGTGACCTCGACGGCCGTGTAATTGCCATTGCCGGCGTCGCCGGAGGGTTGGGACCGGTCGTTGCGGAGCGGTTGGCGCGAGCCGGAGCGACGCTTGCCGGCGCGGACCGCGAACCGGCACGGATCGAGGAAGTGGGGGCGGAGCTGGCGCTGCCCGAGGAGCGCTGGGATGGCCGCGCCGTTGACATGCTTGACGAGACCGCAACCCGGCAATGGTGCGCGTCGCTGATCGACCGCTTCGGCCGCGTCGATGGCCTTCTCCACCTGGTTGGCGGTTGGCGCGGCGGGCAGCCGCTGCACGAGGCACCCCTCTCGGATTGGGAGCTGCTGCATGATCTGCTGGTTCGCACCGTGCAGCACACATCGCGGGCGTTCCATGATGCGCTTCTGGCCTCCGGTCGCGGGCGATTTGCCCTGATCTCCGCCAAGCAAGCGCAGGAACCATCCAACGCCAACGCCGCCTATGCCGCCGCGAAGGCGGCCGCCGAGGCCTGGACGCTGGCTCTGGCGGATGGGTTCAGGGAAAAGGGCGCAACCGCCAACATCATCGTCGTCGAGGCGATCCTGACGCCGAGAATGCGGGAGGAAAGTCCAGGTCAGGAGTTCCCGACGTTCACGCCAGCAGAGCACATTGCGGAGGCGCTTGTATTTCTCTGCTCCGATGCCGCCGCCGAGATGAATGGCCAGCGCCTCCGGCTTACGATGCGGTGACCTGTGAACGAGCAGCCGGAGAACGGGATGACGATCAGGCAGTTGGCGGAGCGGACCGGAATGACGGTGCGCAATATTCGCGCGCACCAGACGCGCGGGCTGCTTCCCCCGCCGGTCGTTCGGGGTCGCACCGCCTACTACAGCGAGGAGCACGTCGCGCGGATCGAGCTGACCCGTGAGATGCAGGCGGATGGTCTCAATCTCGAGGCGATCCGAAGGGTGCTGGACAGCGCCGACGGGTCGGCGTCGGCGATCTTCGACTTCACCCGGGCCCTGCGCGTTCCGTTTGAAGACGAGGCGCCTGAGATCTTCGAGTTGGACGAGCTGTCACGTATCTGGGGCGAGGAAGCAAGCCCCAAGCTGCTGCGCCGGGCCGAAAAGATCGGCGTCTTCCGCACCCTTTCGGACGGCAGGATCGAGGTGATCAGTCCCCGCCTGCTGCAGGCCGCTGCGCAGCTGGCCGAGCTGGGGATCGGGGCGGAAGGCGCGATGGCAACGGCGGAGAAGCTGCGACGTCATGCCGACGGTGCGGCCCACGCCTTCGTCAGCCTCTTCGTTAGAGAGGTCTGGCGTCCCTTTGACGAGGCCGGTCGCCCTGACCGTGACTGGCCCCGGATGAGCGAGGCGCTCGAACGTATGCGGCCCCTTGCCGCGGGCGCGGTGCTGGCGATGTTCCAGATTGCGATGAGCGAGGCGATCGAGAAGGAGAGCGAGCGCACGCTGAGGATGGCGGCACGCGAGCCGCGGCAGAAAGGCAAGCGCCGCAAGCGGTAGTCGCTCAGCTGCGCGCGATGCCGCTCAGCTCTTCGGCGGCCGCGGCGTGGCCGCCGTAGGGCAGGACCGCGAAGTACATGAGCGAGGGGAGCAGCGGCAGAAGATCGGTTTCGCCTTTGCTGATGCGCGCATAGAGCACCGCCTCTATTCCACCGACGATGCCGGCTGCCGCGATCGCCGAAGGTGATTCCGGTAAGTCATCGCGAACCTCCGTGTCGATCCAATTGGCGAAGGCGTCGAGCAGCGCGTCGCGCCGCAGCAATGCCGGTCGCCCCGCGGCACGTGCCTCGACGATCAGCACGCGAGCGATATCCGGCTCCGTCGCCACGAACCGCAACAGCTCCTCCAAGCCCATTCGCAGCCGATCGCGCCACTGATCTCCCCCTTCGGCGGCCGCGGTTTCGACGCGCTCGCCAAGCCGTCTAGCGCCGGAGTCGAGGGCGGCGAGGAAGCAATCCTCCTTGTTGCCGAACTGCTCGTAGAAGGTTGGTCGCGAGATGCCGGCGCGGTTCAAGATCTCCTGGACGGTGGTGTCGCGGTAGCCGAGCTCGGCGACCGCATTCCATGTGGCGACCAGGATGCGCTCGCGTTGTACGTCTTTGACCAGCTCTCCCGGGAGGGTTCTGACACCGGCTGGGAATTTGCCTTCTCCGGAGGCAAGCAGTTTGACGGCCGCGTCGACGTCAGCGCGGTTCCATCTGCTGCCGAGCGCGGTGCTCAGCATCTCCGAAGTCAGCTCAATGCGATCCGATGTCATGTCAACTTCCCGCGGTCGACAGAAACACAAATGTTTTTCTACCGTACCACAGATCGCCGCGGGTGCGGCAGACATTTCCAAAACCGATTCCATCCATGGCTATCCTTAATGAATGTCACGCGCAAGGTGCGTGACTGGAGTTGAGCTTGCTTCCGAGCTCCCTTCGCATCCCGCCCCGCCCAAGATCATGGATCTGCAAGAGCGAAGCCGAATTCTGGGTGCGGCGGTAGAGCTCATATCCGACCAGAGCTACGAAGCGACAACCGTTTCCGAAATCGCCCGCCGCGCCGGTCTGGCCCGCCAGACCGTGCACGAGCATCTCGGCGGCGAGGAGGAGATCTTTCTCGCGGCCTTCGATGCCGCCGTGGACGAGTTGAAGGCGCGGATTGAGGCCGCGTGCGCGAAGCGTCAAGGGGGCACCAGGGAAAGGATTGAGGCTGGGCTTGCCGCCTTCCTTGGGTACGTAGCAGAGGAGCCGTCGGTGGCGAGAATGTGCCTGGTGGAGGCCAGGTCGGCGACGCCGGCGATCAGCAGCCGCTACGAGGATGCCGTCCGCGGATTCGTCGAACTCACCCAGCAGGCGGTTCGTCACGACCAGAGGCCGCCGAAGACACTCGAGGAGAGCCTCGTGGGCGGCGTCCTCGGGATCGTCTACCGGCGGGTCTGCCGCGGCGAAGCGGACCTGGTCGAGGAGCTGCTGCCGGAACTTTCGGAGTTCATGCTCGCTCCCTTCGTCAGGCCGTGAAACCGGGTTTGCCGGGGAAGGCAGCTTTGGCGCGACGCTGCCACACTCCGGTGTTGGCATGGAACTCGAACGACTGCCCAGCGGGCGCCATCGCCTTCCACGAGAGTTCATCGCGCGTCACCAGCGTGAGCGCATGATGTCGGCTCTCGTCGAGTCCATGTATGAGGACGGCTACGAGAAGACCACGGTCGCCGCGATCGCCAACCGCGCCAGCGTCTCCAAGACCGACTTCTACAAGCAGTTTGAGAGCAAAGACGACTGTTTCGTCGCTGTCTACGATGAGGCGGTCGCGCGGCTCCGCGAGCATGTCTTCGCTGCGGGAAACGATTACCGCGACTGGACGGAGAGGATTTGTGCCGCGATCCGTGGCTTGCTCGAATTCCTCTCTGACAACCCGCCATTGGCCACCCTTCTCTTGGTCGAAGGCTTTCGCAGCACGCCGGACGTTCACCACCACTTTCAGGCGGCATTGGGCGGCCTCACCACCTATCTCCGCGATGGAGCACCGCTGGTGGCAAACGACAGCCGACCGCCGGAGGCGATTCACGAGGCGACCGTCGGCGGCATTGCCTCACTGCTCACCCGGCATATCAAGGCAGGGGAGACGGAGCGGCTGACCGAGTTCTTCCCCGAGATTGCGGAGTTTGCGCTCACGCCCTACGTCGGGCCGCTCGAGGCGCGGCGCATAATCTCAGCCCAATGAGCGTGCGGCGGGGTAGGTCAGTGGATTGGCGACTTGCGCTGCGCGCAGAGCGCGAAGCTGCACGATGAGTGACGCAGCGACCGCGGGCCGCACGAGGGTGCAGGGCGATCTCGGGGAGCCGGTGGCCGGGGTTCTGCCATCGCAGGAGCTGAGCCGGGCGATCGAGGCTGAATGGGTCAGCTCCGGTGAGTACCGGATCCGACCGGAGGCGATCCAGCCGGCAAGCATCGATCTGCGTCTCGGCGATTTCGCCTGGGCGCTGCGCTGCAGCTTCCTGCCCGACACCGATTCCAGCGTCGAGGAGAAGGTCGATGGACTTGCCTTCCAGAAGATCGACCTGCGGGATGGGGCGGTGCTCGAGCGCGACCGGCCTTACCTGGTGCCGCTGATCGAGGAGCTCGCGCTCCCGGACGACGTGCGAGCCAAGGCCAACCCAAAGAGTTCGACCGGCCGGCTCGACGTCTTCACCCGGGTGCTGACCGACCGCCACCACCGTTTCGACGAGATCCGCGCGGGCTACCGGGGGAACCTCTACCTCGAGATCGTGCCGCGCTCCTTTGCGATCCAGGTGAAGACGGGTCTGTCGCTCAACCAGCTTCGGCTTGCCCGCGGGGATGTGCGGCTGAACGACGAGGAGATTCGCAGCCTGCAGGCCGAGTCTCCACTCCTCTACCTCGACTCCCGGCCGTTGCGCGAGTCGGAGCTGGCACTTGCGGAGGGACTCTTCCTCAGTGTCGATCTCTCCGGCCCGGATGACCGCATAGTCGGTTATCGCGCGAAGAAGAACAGCCTGCCGATCGATCTCTCGCGGATCCGCGCCTACCGGTGTAGTGACTACTGGGACCCCGTCTATCCGGAGAGTGGCAGCCGGATCGTGCTCGAGCCGGAGATCTTCTACCTGCTCCTATCCGCGGAGGGAGTTTGCATTCCGCCCCAGATTGCGGCTGAGATGATGGCCTACGACCCGACGGCCGGCGAGTTGCGCACCCACTACGCGGGATTCTTCGATCCCGGCTTCGGCTATGACCGTAGCGGTGAACGGCCAGGCAGCCGGGCGGCGCTGGAGGTCCGGGCGCGCGATGTCTCCTTCATGGTTGAGCACCGACAGCCGGTCTGCAAGCTTGCGCTGGAATGGACGAGCGCCCCCGCGGAGCGCCTGTACGGGGAGGAGCTGGGCTCGAACTATCAGGGGCAGGTGACGATGTTGAGCAAGCATTTCGAAGAGACAGGCTGATGAGCGAGCGGACCTGGGGCGTCTACCTCTCGGGCGAGATCCACTCCGACTGGCGCGAGCGGATCGAAGCGGGCGCACGCGGAGCGCTGCTGCCCGTCTCCTTCTCGGCGCCGGTCACCGATCACGCGGCTTCCGACGCCGCGGGAACCGCAACATTGGGAGAGGAGAGCGAGGCTTTCTGGCGTGACCGCAAGGGCGCCGGCGTCAACGCGATCCGGACCCGGACGCTGATTCAAGCGGCCGACATAGTCATCGTTCGGTTCGGTGACAAATACCGTCAGTGGAACGCCGCATTCGACGCCGGCTACGCGGCGGCACTCGGCAAGCCGCTCATCACGCTGCACGACCCAGAGCTGGACCATGCGCTGAAGGAGGTCGACCTGGCCGCGCAGGCCACCGCTCGCACCGCCGAGCAGGTCGTCGACGTCCTTCGCTACGTCATCACCGGCAAGCTGTCGTAGAGCCAACCCCCGCCGTGGCGCTCTTCCCGTCCGGTGGGTTTGCGAACGTGTGTTCGCATGAGATGGGATGAGCAACGAGTCGACAAGGCAGATGGCGATCTCAGGTTGCCGGGGATCGAAGACTCGACGGTCGTGCGCACCTTCGACGCGCCTGAGGCGATGGGGATCAGATTCCACGAGGTCAGTGCTCGTTCGGCCCTGAATCACGTGCCGGGTGGCCGCTATGGCTTCAACTGGACAATCAATCCCTTCCGAGGGTGCACGCATGCCTGTGTCTTCTGCTTCGCCAGAAAGAGCCACACCTTTCTCGGCTTCGATGCCGGGCGTGACTTCGAGCGGGAGATCGTGGTCAAGGTCAACGTTCCGGAGCTCTTGCGCGTGGAGCTCCGACGCCCAAGCTGGGGGCGCGAGCTGGTGGCGCTGGGGACGAACACAGATCCCTACCAGTGGGCGGAGAGCCGCTACCGCCTGATGCCGGAGATCCTGGCGGCGCTGGAGGAGGCCGATACACCGGTGTCGGTGCTGACCAAGTCGCCTTTGGTCCTGCGCGACATCGACCTATACGAGCGAATGGCGAAGCGCTTGCCGGTCTCGGTGAACCTTTCAGTTCCCACTCTCGACGAGAGCGCGTGGCGCGCGACCGAGCCCCACACCCCCAGTCCCAGAGCGCGCCTGGAGGCAGTTGCCGAGCTGCGGCGACGCGGCATCGAGTCCGGCGTCCTGATTGCGCCTCTGATGCCCGGCATCAATGACAGCCCGGAGCAGGTGCAGCCGATCGTCGATCTCGCCCGCGAGGCAGGTGCGAGCTTTCTTGGCGGCGTTGCCCTCCATCTCCGCGATGAGGTTCGCGACGTCTTCTTCGGCTGGCTCGAAGCAAAGCGCCCCGACCTGCTCCCACGCTACGAACAGCTCTATTCGGGGGACCGGGCGTATCTGCACCCAGCCCAGCGCAAACGCATCACCACCACCGTGCGAGGCTGGGGCAGGACTCGCACCGCCAGGAGAGGAAGGCAGTCCCTTCCGCCGCCCCGCGCCCGTTCGACCCGGTCCAAGGATCCGTCGGCTGATGAGACAGTCGTTCCCGGCCGGACCGGCTCTCCGCGCGGCCAGGAGGCGCTGTTCTGAGCACCCGTGGCGCACAGTGGAACGGTCACCGGCTCCCCGTTCACGGCGCCTCCGGCGGCCGCGGGAGGAGGTCCTCTTGGGGAACCTCGCGCACGCGTCGTGCCGGCACCCCCATCACGACCGCCCCCGGCGCCACATCGGCGGCGACCACGGCCCCGGCGGCGACGTAAGCCTCCTCGCCGACCTCGACCCCGGGGCAGACCACGGCGCCGGCACCGATTCGGCAGGCGCGCCGCAGCGTCGGCCCCTCCAACTCGATCCCGGGCGGATGACGCCCCATCGTGTTGTCGTTGGCGAGCGTCACGTCGGGGCCGAGGAAGACGTCGTCCTCGATCGTCGAGCCGCGGGCGAGGTAACAGCGGGTCTGGACGCTGGCGCGGTGGCCCACGCAGACCTCGGGATCGACCGAGACAAAGCTGCCGATCGTCGCCCCGGTGCCGACGTGGGCCCGCTCGCGCACCTGAGCGTGATCTCCGATTCGCACGCCGTCACCGATCGTCGCCCCGGCATGGATCACCACGTGGCCGCCGATCCTCACCCCGTCGCCGATTCGCACCTCCTCACCCAGCAGCAGCCCGGGGGCCAGCTCGCTTGGACGCAGTGCCGGCCGGCTCACACTAGCCTTCATCCAGGTACTCGAATCGGCATTCCTCGGGATTCTTGTCGTCCCGGAAGCGGTGGAAGCGGGCGCCGTGCCGGATCCTGCCGGCGGCGGCGTGGTCGTAGCCGACCTCGATCACCAGCTCGGGCCGCAGCGCGACCCACTCCAGGTCACGTCCGCCCGTCCAGCGGCTCGGCTCGGCGGTCCCGCGGTCTCCGGTCTCCATAGGGGCAAGCAGCGTGGGCAACGATCGTTTCGTCTCCGCGCTGAACCCCGAGATATGGCCGACCGTGCGCAGAGCGTCCCCGTCGTAGAGGCCAAGAATGAGGGATCCGACGGTTCCCTCCTCCTTGCCGGGCCGCCAGCCCATGACGACGCAGTCGATCGTCCGCTCCCTCTTGAGCTTTGCCATTCCCCGGCGTTTGCCCGGCACATAGGGCGCGCGGAGGTCCTTCGCCATGGTCCCCTCGCTGGTCTTCAGCCAGTGCTCTGCCCGCCGCGGGTCCGCACTCAGATCCGAGAGCCCGATCTCACCGCTCTCCGCCAGGACTTCGAGCCGCTCGCGCCGCTTGGCGAACGGCTGGTCGATCAGCGACTCGTCCCCATCCGCGAGAAGATCGAATGCGACGTAGGCGGCTGGGATCTGTTCGGCAAGGAGGTTGATTCGGGACTCGGCCGGGTGGATACGGCTTTGCAGCGCATCGAATTCCAGGTTGCCGTTGGCGTCGCGAATCACCAGCTCGCCGTCTAGTACGTAACGGCCGGATGGAAAGCTCAGCTCGGGGAAGTAGCGAGTCAGTTCCTTGCCGCCGCGGGACTGGATGTAGGTCTCCTCACCGTCCACGAACACGATCGCGCGGAAGCCGTCGAGCTTCTGCTCATACGCCCACTCCTCCCCGCGCGGCAACTCCTTTCGGGCCAGCGCCAGCTGAGGCTTGATCGGAGGTTGCAGCGGCAGCGTCACGCGGTGACTCCGACCCGGATCCGCCGGCTGGCGTCCATCAGCCTTGGCCCTCGAGCTCCACAGACCTACCCAGGGGGTGGTCGGCCTCGGACACGTTGAGGGGGTGATGGCAGGCCGCGATCCGCCCGCCTCCATGTCCCTTCAGCTCCGGCTCAACCTGCGAGCAGATCTCGGTCGCCAGCGGGCAGCGGGTATGGAAGCGGCACGCCGGCGGTGGGTCGATCGGGCTTGGGACGTCACCCTCCAGCACCTGCTGCTCGCGGGCGCGGTTCTCTTTCGGATCTGGGATCGGCACCGCCGAGAGCAGCGCCGCCGTGTAAGGGTGGATCGGCTGGGTGTAGAGGCGCTCGGCGGGAGCGCTCTCGACGATCTTGCCGAGATACATGACTGCGATCCGGTCGGAGACGTGCCGGACCACCCCGAGGTCGTGGGCGACGAAGACATAGGTCAGCTTGAACTCCTGCTGGAGATCCTCGAGCAGGTTGATGATCTGCGCCTGGATCGAGACGTCGAGGGCCGACACGGGCTCATCCGCGACGATCAGTCGGGGGCGCAGGCCGAGCGCCCGGGCAATGCCGATCCGCTGTCGCTGGCCGCCCGAGAACTCGTGCGGGAAGCGGTTGTAGTGCTCTGGCTGCAGGCCCACTCGTTTCATCAGCTCCTGCACCTCACGGCGCACTCCGTCGCCAGAGACGATGTCGTTGAAGCGCATCGGGTCACCGATGATCTGACCTACCCGCTTGCGGGGATTGAGCGAGGCGTATGGGTCCTGGAAGATCATCTGCATCTCGCGGCGCAGCGGTCGCATCTCGCGGCGCGAGGCCCCGGCGATCTCGCGCCCGTCGAAGCGAACGGATCCGGACGTCGGCTCCAGCAGTTGCAGGACGGTGCGGCACAGCGTCGACTTGCCGCAGCCGGACTCGCCGACGAGGCCCAGTGTCTCGCCCTCGTTGACGCTGAAGCTGACGCCGTCGACGGCGCGCACCCGGGCGACCTCGCGGTCGATCAGCACTCCGGATTTGATCGGGAAGTGCTTGACGAGCTCGCTGACCTCGAGCAGGGGGCCGCCGTTCGAGGAAGGCGTGGGCACGTCGTTCATCTGACCGGGACCTCGAGCCCGATTCGCCCTTCGACCTCTCGCTTGGCGAGCTTCTCGTCCGGGGTGAGCCAGCAGCGGTCGAGATGTGCAGCCGCGCCGGGCAACCGCGCCTCCAGCGCGGGAGTCTCCACGCACTTCGGGAAGGCATGTGGGCAGCGAGGGCGGAAATGGCATCCCTCGGGCGGCGCAAGCAGCGACGGCGGTGCCCCGTTGATCTGCGGCAGTCGCTTGGGCCGGGGCCGGTCGAGCCGCATAAGCGATCCGAGCAACCCCCACGTGTAGGGGTGCTGGGGGTCGTAGAAGATCTCCTCCAGCGTGCCCTGCTCGACGATGCGACCGGCGTACATCACGGCGATCCGGTCGGCGATGTCGGCGACCACACCGAGGTCATGGGTGATCAGGATCACCGCGAGTCCGCGCTCACGGTTGAGCTGGCGCAGCAACTCGATGATCTGAGCCTGGATCGTCACGTCCAGTGCCGTGGAGGGCTCGTCGGCGATCAGCACGGCCGGCTCCAGCGCGAGGGCCATCGCGATCATTGCCCGCTGGCGCATGCCGCCGGAGTATTCGTGCGGGTAACCCCGGAATCGCTCCTCCGGATGCGGGATTCCGACCGCCCCCAGGGCCCCGATCGCCTTCTCGCGAGCCTCGTCCTTGCCGATGTCCTGGTGAACTTTGATCGCCTCGACGATCTGGTCGCCGATCCGGTGCACCGGATTGAACGACGACATCGGGTCCTGGAAGATCATCGCGATCCCGGCTCCACGCGTCTTGCGCAGCTCTTCGTCGCTCGCGGTCGTCAGCTCGCGGCCTTGGTAGCGGGCCGAGCCGGAGATGCGCGAGTTGGGCCCACGCGTGAGCCCGAGGATCGACATCGCGGTAACGGACTTGCCGCAGCCCGACTCGCCGACGATCGCCAGCACTTCGCCCTCGCCAAGCGCGAGCGAGACGCCATCCACGGCTCGCACCGTCCCCTCCTCGGTAACGAAGGAGACCGCGAGGTCCTCCACGCAGAGCAACGGCTCGGTCATCCGCTCAGCCTGATCCGCGGGTCCAGCAGCGCGTAGACGACGTCGATGACGGCGCTCAGCAAAACCACGAAGAAGGCGCCGAACATCACGATCACCAGGACCGGTGGCACGTCCTGGGCTCCGATCGACTGCGCTGCGTACTGGCCCACCCCCTGGAGATTGAAGACCGACTCGGTGAGGATCGCGCCGCCGCCGATAACGGCCGCGAAGTCGAGCCCCCACAGCGAGACGATCGGGATCAGCGAGTTGCGCAGTACGTGGCGGAGCATCACCTGGCGCTCGCTCAGCCCCTTGGCGCGGGCGGTCCTCACGTAGTCCTCGTTGATCGTGTCGAGGATGTTGGCGCGCAGCACCCGCGAGTAGAAGCCGATGAACAGCACCGAGAGCGTTATCCAGGGCAGGATCATGTGGGTGAGCCAGCCCCACGGGTCCTGCGTCAGCTGCACGTAGCCGGTGTTGGGGAAGATCTGGATCTTGTAGGCGAACACGTAGAGCAGCAGGGCGCCGATCAGGAACACCGGCGTGGAGACGCCGATCAGGGACAGGATCGTCAGGGCTCGGTCGGTGAAGCGGCCCGCGTAGACCGCGCTCAGGAGTCCGAACGCGATTCCGGTGACCAGCCAGACGATTCCCGCCCCGATCGCCAAGGAGAGCGTCGGCGCCAGGTCTTCCTCGATTGTCGAGACGACGTTCACCTGCTGCGTGTAGGAGACGATCGACCCGGTGAAGATGTTCTTCATCATGATCCCGTACTGCTCGTAGATCGGCTTGTCGAGCCCGAAGTGACGGCGGACGTCCGCTCGGTCCCGCGGTGTCGATGTCCTGCCGGCCAGGCGCAGGGCCGGATCCCCGTTCGGGATCACCTGGAAGATCATGAACGTGAGGACCGAGATCGCGAACAGGACCGCGATCATGGCAACGAACCGGCGGACGAGGAAGCGCGCCATCAGTGCTCTATGCGCACCTCAGCGCGCGGGTCGAGGGCATCGCGCACACCGTCGCCGAAGACGTTGATGCCGAGCACCGCCAGCACCAGCATCGCGCCTGGAACCAGGGTCAGATGGATTGCCGACGGAATCAGCTGAATCCCTTCTGCCAGCATCGTCCCCCAGGACGGATTCGGGTCCTGGATGCCGGCGCCCAGATAGGACAGGGCCGCCTCGAGCAGAATCGCGTTGGCCAGCATCAGCGGGATGAAGACGATGATGCTGGAGGCGATATTGGGCAGGACCTCGCCGAGCATGATCCGCAGGTGGCCGAAGCCCTGCGCCCTGGCCGCCTCGATGAACTCCTTCTCTCGCAGGCCCAGGATCTGGCCTCGCAGCGGCTTTGCCATGTAGGGGACGTAGACGATGCCAATGATCAGGGAGGGGATGAGAAGCGATCCGCCGTTGATCGTGACGATCCCGAGGTCAATGCCCCCGAGTGCGAGCGCCGTCCCGAGCGCGATCCCCAGCAGCACCACGGGGTAGGCCCAGATCAGGTCCATCGCTCGCGACAGGAGGCTGTCCGTGAAGCCGCGGTAGTAGCCGGCGAGCAGCGCGATCAGCGTTGCCAGCACCACCGTGATCAGCGTGGCGAGTCCGCCAACCTCGAGCGAGTTTCGCCCCCCGTACAGCAGCCGCACGGCGACGTCCCGCCCATTCGAGTCCGCCCCGAAGAAGTAGCGGCTATGCCAGGTGGGCCCGATTGGGATGCCCTGGTCGTTGAGGACGGTCTCGTAGTGGTCTCCGACCTTGATCCGCTGGCTGATGTTGTTGGAGGAGGGGGTCGTGTGCGCGACGTCGCTGGCGTAGATCGGAGCGCACAGGCAGAGCACCACGATCAGCACGAAGATCGCCCCGAACGCGAGCGCGACCTTGTTGCGCCGCAGCCTGCGTGCCGCGAGCCGGTAGGGCCCTACCCCGGCGGCCCCTTCGACCTCGCTGGTGCCGAGCGTCGCCGCCGGCTCGAGCGCCATCGGCCTTCCGGGGGTAGGAGCGGCGGGATCAAAGGCCACGCCGGACTCCTACCCCATGGAGACCCGGATTACTTCAGCGCCCAACTGGTCCAGTCGTTGAAGTACACGGGATGCAGGATCGCCGAGTTGAAGTCGATTCGGTCGCTCATGAATTTCGGGACCTCCTCGCTTCCGTAAACCGCTACGTACGCTTTCTTTGCCGTGTATTCGTCGAGCTTCTGCCAGTCGCTGGCAACGGATTCCAGTTCGGTCGACGGGATCGGATCCAGCCGGGCAAGTTCCGTCTGGATGTGCGGGTCGTTGACCTTGCTGAAGTTCTCGTTGTTGACAGGCTGGATCGCCTTGGCGTTCATCAGCAGGTAGAAATCCGACGGGTTCGGGAAATCCTGGACCCAGTCGGCAAAGCCGGTCTGCGGATCGGTCTTCGCGTTGCCGATGGTCGGGAAGTACGTCGTGTCGGAGATGATCTTCGGCGTCGCCTTGAACCCGATCTTGTTCAGGTAGTCGGCGTAGTAATCGATGTAAGCCTTGCGCGGCGCGCGGTTCTCGCCCCAGACGGTGACGGGCGTTCCGGCCATGCCGGATTCCTGGACCATCTGTTTCGCCTTGGCCAGGTCGCCGGGCTTGCTCGGGTCCCCGTAGGGACATTCGCTGGTCGGGTGGCCGACGATTCCTTCCGGGATGAAGAAGCACCCGGGTTCGAGGAAGCCGCTCGCGAGCTTCTGCAGCGCCGTCCGGTCCAGGCCGGTTAGGACGGCTTGCCGGGCCAGTTCGTTGCTGAACGGGGGCTTCGTGACGTTGAGGAAGAAGTAGTACGTCGAGGGGATCGCCACAGGTTCGAACCTTTCGCTCGCCTTCGATTCGACCTGAGGCACCAGCGACGGTGGCAGGGTGTCGCCGGCGTCGAAGTTGTCCGCTTCGTTGTTCAGGACCTGCTGGGCCTCGGACTGCGTGTTCGGGTTGATCTTGATGTCGATCTTGTCCAGATGCCCGGTTGGGATGTTCGGGATGTTGAGCCCGGCGAACTTCGGGTTCTTGACCATCGTCCAGCCCTTGTTCGGCTGCACGTTCGTGATCATGTATGGCCCGACCCCGGGTGGCGGGCTGGTGGTCAGGTTCTTCATCGGGGTGCCGGTCGGCACCAGGCCCGCCGAGGGGAAGGCGATCACGTTCGCGAAGGCCCCATAGGGCTTGACCAGCGAGATGGTGATCTTGCCCGTCTGGTCGTCGGCTTTGATCCCCGAGATCGTGCTCGAGGTGCCTTCGTCGAAGGCTGCGGCCCCGGCGATGTTTTCGGTGAGGAACGACTTTCCGCCCCAGTTGAGTCTGATCGCCCGCTCGACCGTGTACGTGAAGTCGCTTGCCTTGACGGGCTTGCCATTCGAGTAGACGAGGCCCTTGCGGAGGGTCAGGGTGTAGGTCTTGCCGTCCTTGGAGATTTGCGGCAGGCTTTCGGCCAGGCCGGGGATCAGTTCGCCGCCGGCCTCGCCCGACGCGTGCTTATAGGTGAGCAAGCCCGTGTAGCTGATCCAGGTCGCCTCGGCCGACTGCGTCGTATAGCCCTCCTGGGGGTCGAGGTAGTCAGGCGCCGTACCCATCAGGACGGTGACCGTGCCGCCCTGCGTGGTGCCGCCTCCACAGGAGGCGAGGCCGATGGTTAGAGCTGCAGCCATACCGGCAACTGCGAGAACCGCGCCAAGCTTCTTCACTCATGACCTCCGAGTCGCGTTGGACGGACTGCTCCCTGGGATCAACTCCAGCACAACTTCGTTGTTCGCGTCAAGGCCATCTTCCCCTGCCTCGCCGGACTCGCTCCAGCCGGGACCCAGCAGCAGGGTCGCCAGGACGACCACGGCGAGGACCCCGACACCGGCGACGAGGAAAGTGGTGCGTGGGCTTGCCGCTGTGGTGATCAGCCCACCCAGCAGATAGCCGACGCCGGGCATGGCCGCACCGACCGACTCGAGCACGCTCATCACGCGCGCCTGCATGCTCGCTCTGGTCAGCTCCTGTACCGCGCTCACCACCGCAACCCACTGCACCCCGTTTCCCGCTCCGCCGACAACGGACGCGGCGCAGGCCGCGGCCAGCGTGGGAGCGGCTGCGAGACCCAGGTAGCCCGCTCCGACGCTTGCCGTGCTGAAGAAGAGCAGGTAGGGGAGTGGCGCGCGGCGGGTGCGCGCGAAGATGAAGCTCCCAAGCACCATTCCAACCCCCCAGCTCCCCAGCAGCAGGCCATAGCCGGAATCCCCCGTGCCGAGGGTTGCCTTCGCGTAGATCACCTCAATTGGGATCACGGCGGCGAAGAAGATGAACGCCAGACCCTGGGCCGCGAGCAGGCGCCTCAGCACCAGCTTGCTTCGGATGTAGGCGAAACCGGCGCGGAGGCGCTCCCGCATGTGGCCGGGCTCGGGCTGAATATGGGGCAGCTCGCCGGCGGTGACGAGAATCCAGCCGACCGCATAGAACGAGATGGCGTCGAGCAGCAGGGCAGTGGGGACCCCGAACCCGGCAACGGCGAGACCGGCGATCGCAGGGCCGATTGCTGCGCCGCCGGTGAAAGCGACGTTGAGCAGCGCATTGCCGGCACGGAGCTCTCCGGTCGGCTCCAGCAGCGTCGCCACCACCGCCCGCGTGAGCGCGCGTCCGGCCAGCGCCAGGGTGCCATCCACGATCGCGAGGACCACCACCCCCGCCAGCGAGAAGTGGGTTGCCAGCAGGGCGAGGCCGCCGAAGGCAACCGCCTCGCCGCAGTAGATGATCGGAAGCGCACGGCGTGGGGAGACCCGCTCTGCACGCGTAACGAGCAGCGGCGCCAAGAGGGCCGGCACGAAGCGCGTTCCCAGGAATAGGGCGGCGGTGGCGAGAGCACTCCCGGTGCGATCGAAAACCAGCACGGACAGGGCAACGATCCCCAGCCAGTCACCGATCTCGTTGACCGCATAGGAAAGCGCGAGCCGGCGGAAAACCGGTCGCCGCAAGGGATCTGACAGGCGTGGGCTCCTCATTTTCCGGTCGAACGGCCTACCCGGTTATGCACAAGTTTCATTGCATTTGCACAAGTTTCCGCGAAGTTGTGCTACAACCCGTGCAGGTAATCGCAAAGTTTCTCGCTGCTGCATAGCGAGACACCGCAAGAGCTTCCCGTAAGGGCTTCGACGAAGGGATAGGCAATGGGCTGGCGCAACTAATTTCGAATCGAGAGCGAACGCTAGTTGTGATTTTCGCTTTTGGATAGGGAGGCGTCTCCGAACAGGGGGCGCCTTTCTTGTATTTGGGATGCGAAAGCGGCGTCATTTCCGCAAATTGCAAGGTCTTGGCCATTGGTCTAGACGCCTTGTCGAGGCCGCGGCGACCGTCTACTGTGGTTAGGGCAACCAGCGTTCGCCGCAAGGGTCCAGTCGCCCAGGCAAGGGAAGGCGCCGTTTCGCACGGCAGGCTCCCACGCCGGCCCGGTTGGACACTACCGGCCGCAAGACGATGCCAGCAAAGCGACCGACACCGCTGATCATCACCGTCCAGGTCGTGGGTCTGTGCGGCGTGGCTGCGGTGTCCATTGTTGGCCTGGGCGTTTCGAGCGCTCGCTGGGACCTGCCCCTGTTCGGCATCCTGCTGGGCTTTACCGTCTTCAGCGATCTGACGGCGATCGAAACGAAGTCGAAGCTGAAGACCTCCGGCAGCTTCCTGGCGCTCGTCCTGGCAATGGTTCTCCTCGGCGGCCCACCGGCCGCTCTGCTCGGCGTGCTGACGATCCTGGCCGGCTGGCCGCGCTGGCGCGACGCACCTCACTACCTGCTCAACAACCTCTTCACCTACGCGACCTTCCCGCTGATCGGTGGCATCGCCTTCCATCGGACGGTCGATGCGTTTGGGCTTGCCCCGGCCGAGGCGTCCTTCTACACGCTCGTCTTCGGGACCTTCATGCTGGCCCTGGCGCTCAACTTCACGATGACCGGTGGCTACAGGTGCTACGTGGAGCGCAAACCCTTCATTCCGACGGTACGCGGAGCGCTGGTTCCGGTCTTGCCGTCAGAGCTGGCGGCGGCCATGATGGCGGTCGGCATCGCTTTCATCTACCACGAGATCGGCCTGGCAGCCGTTGCCCTGTTCGGCATCGTGCTGATCACCTTCCAGTATCTCCTCGGCGCTCTGCTCCTCTCGCAAGAGCGCGCGGCCGATCTGCAGCTGCGGACCAATCAGCTTGCCAGCTTCCAGGTCGGGATGCTGAGCGCGCTGCTCCGCACGCTTGACCTGCGCGATCAGATGACCGCTCGTCACAGCGCCGCCGTAGCGCGCTATTCGCGGGCAATCGCTCAGCGAGCCGGCCTCTCACAGCGGGAAGAGGAGCTGGTCCACATAGCTGCGCTCCTGCACGACATCGGCAAGTTCATCCTGCCCGATCGGATCCTCAAGGCAAATGTGCCGCTCACCGAGGAGGACTGGATGCTGATTCGGCGCCATCCGCAGCAGGGCGCCCGGGTTGTCGCGTCCGTCGAGGGCTACGGACCGGTCGCCGAGATCATCCTGGCTCATCACGAGCGGATCGATGGAAACGGCTACCCCCGCGGCATCGAAGGCGACGACATCCCGAAACTGGCACGGATCATCTCGGTCGCCGACACCTACGACGTTATGACGGCTCGCGATTCCTATCGCTCACCGGTTTCCACCTATGAAGCGATGGAGGAGCTCCGCCGGGTCGCCGGGACGCAGCTCGATGCCCAATTCGTAGAGTTCTTCATCGAGCTGCTCGAAGGCAGGGACGTGAACTTCCAGCACGACGAGGCAGCGGACTTCGAGAGGGAGCTCGCGCTGGAAACACGGATCGCGGAGGCGGCCAGCCCCACGCTCGGTCGCTTCCACATGCCGCACGTCAGCGTCAGCTAACGGCTGCCGGCGCGATACGGTTCGCGCCCCGATGCGCGCTGTCACCTTTCAGGCTCCAGGCGAGGTCCGACTCGAAGAGAAGCCTGCCCCGGAGCTGGTCACCGCTGAGGATGCGGTGGTGCGAGTCGAGGCAAGTGGCATCTGCGGGTCCGACCTCCATATCTACCACGGCCGCGTACCGGTCGAGACCGGCTTCACGATCGGCCATGAGTTCGTGGGCACCGTGCTCGCGGTCGGGGACGATGTCGAGAGGGTCGGGGTCGGCGATCGTGTCCTCGGTTGCTTCCACACCGCCTGCGCCACGTGTACGGCCTGCCTGCGGGGGGACTATCACCGCTGCGAGCACGGGCAGACCTTCGGCCATGGCTCGAAGCTGGGCGACCTGCAGGGAGCACAGGCGGATCAGCTGCTCGTGCCGCGCGCCAACCTGACCCTGCGCAGGGTGCCCGACGGCCTCTCGGACGAGGTGGCGCTGTTCGCCGGTGACGTGATGGGGACCGGCTATCACGCGGTCCAGCACGCGGGCATACGCGCGGGCGACACGGTCGCCGTCCTCGGCCTTGGCCCGGTTGGGCTGTGTGCCGTGCAGGCGGCTCTCGCGGCCGGGGCGGCCCGAGTCTTCGCGATCGACTCAGTCGAGCAGCGCCTCGGGATGGCGAAGCAGTTCGGTGCCGCGGCGATTCACCTCACCGAGGAGGACCCGAAGGGCGCGGTGCGCGGGGCGACGGCCGGGCATGGCGTCGACATCGTGGTCGATGCGGTTGGCGATCCGGCGCCTCTCGCGATGGCGATCAGCCTCGCACGCGACGCAGGGACGGTCTCGGGGATCGGCGCCTACGCCGGCCGGGGCGATGTGCCGATCGGGCTCGCCTGGTTGAAGGGCCTCACGCTCAGGTTGGGGCTCGCCAACGTCATTGCCCATGTCGATCGTGTCCTCGGCCTGATCGAGTCGGGCAAGCTCGACCCCTCGCCCCTCGTTACCCATCACATGCGGCTCGATGAGGCGGCTGAGGCATACGCGCTCTACGATCGCCGCGAAGCGCTGAAGATCGTTCTAACGCCCTGACTACCGCGTTGACGCGGCCGCCGATGCATCGTCGCTCGATGACTTGGCGGGACGGCGGTGGCGGCGAAACATCTCCGCCACCCACTTGAAGCCGGGCCGCTCCTTGAGCGGAATCCGGAAGCGCTCGAAGTCCTCGGGCATGGGCTGGTCTGACGGCAAGGGGCCCCCCTCCGGTGCGACCAGTGGATAGAAGAGCGAGGCCGCGGTGAGATCGGCGACCGTGAAGGAGTCCCCGACCAGGTAGTCACCGCCGGATGCCTGCAGCTCGGCGTCGAGACGGTCGAGGGCAGCCAGGACCTTGGCCCGGGAGCGCTCGGCAGTCTCCTTGCTGCGGGCGGCGAATCGGAGGCTCGTGAAGAGGCGGCCGTATCGCGCCGAGGCGCGGCTGAAACGAGCCAGCAACGGAGGGCTGGTGCGCTCCATGACCAGCGCGAAGCGATCCGGGTCGTTGCCCAGTTCATGCCAGATGAGCTGCCGGATGGGCGGCCCGAGTTCCTCGTCGAAGAAGTCCTCCAGCTCCAGCGCTCGGCGCCGCTGCTCGGGATCGGCGGGGTAGAGGGGTGGATCCGGGAAGCGCTCCTCGAGGGCGGCGATGATCGCCGTCGAGTCGCCGATGTTGCGACCGTCGAGGGAAAGCACCGGGAAGGTCACCTGGGCGCCCCGCGTGAGCCAGAGAGCGACGACCATGTGGGTGCTGGGGATGGGGGAGCGGCGGCGGTGCTCTACGCCCTTCCATGCGAGCGCCCAGCGCGCCTTCTCGCTGTAGTGCGAGACGTTGATATGCCAGAGGGTGGGCGGGGAGCCGTTCATTGCGCGATCTCCGTTGCCGTGGCAGCATAAGGCCCGATGACGCTCTTGGATGACTCCGAGATCGAGCGGCGGTTGGGTGAGCTTCCCGGCTGGACCTGGGATGAGGACGACATCTCCAAGACCTTCGAGTGCGGCGACTTCGCCGGCTCGGTGAAGTTCGTCAACAGCATCGTCGAGCCGGCCGAGGCGATGAACCACCACCCGGATCTGGAGATCGCCTGGGACAAGGTGAGGGTTGTGCTCTCAACGCACTCGGAGAACGGCCTCACCGCGGCGGACTTCGAGCTTGCCGCGAAGATCGACGCTCTCACCTGAAATCGCGGTTACCCTCGACGGGTGCCGGAAATGCTGCGGATCAACCGTGTGCTTTCGATCCCGCTTGGGGAGATAGAGCTGCGGACCAGCCGCTCCTCTGGTCCCGGGGGCCAGCACGCGAACGTGACCGCATCACGGGTCGAAGCCGTCTTCAGCGTTGCCGATTCGTTTGCGCTCACAGAGTCACAGCGGGCGCGGTTGCTGGATCGGCTGGGACCGGTTGTCACCGCCGTTGCGCAGGACGCCCGCGGGCAGGCGCGCAACCGAGAGCTTGCCCTGCAGCGCCTCGCCGAGAAGATCGCTGCGAGCTTGCGGGTGCGACGCGCCCGAAGAGCAACCAAGCCAACCGCCGCAGCCCGCGAGCGGCGCCTCGCGCAAAAGCGTCTCATCGCCGAGCGCAAGCGCGCGCGACGCCGACCCGCCGACGAGGGCTGAAGATCAGTCCTGCCGCTTCTGTCGCCGAGGCTCGTGGCGCGCGGCCGGGAGGATCTTCTGATCGACGGCGACGGCGCGAGCCAGCGCTTTCAGTGCAAACCAGAGCTCGAACTCCAGATAGCCCTCGAGCTCGATCGTAATCGCCGATGCCCGGCGGAGGGTCATGGCAAGGTCCTCCGCCGAGATCGAAGCGCCTTGGCCACGAGCCTGAGCGTCGGCTTCGATGCGTCGCATGATCGTGTCGGCTTCGTCCTCCGGCATCGGTCTCGTCAGCATGCCCTCGCGCAGCGTTCCCTCCCGCTCTCCAAGCCGGGTGGAGAAGAAGCCGATCTCGACGCTGCCCACGCCGGGCCGGCGCAGCAGGAACGCGTGGAAGATCCGGTCGTCGCGCTTCTCGAGCTGCGCCTGGTCGAGTCCGTGTTCTCCGAGGCCGGCGGGCATGCGGGCCCTAATGCCGCGCTGCCGCAAGCGCATCGCTCCTGCCTCAGCCATCTCAGCGGCTTTCCCAGGGCACACCTGTGCAATCGCGGCGAGAAGCGTTAGGCCCTGTGTGCCATGACGCATTTCGAGAGACTCGATGATCGCCGCCGGCACCCCTGAGGGAGCTGCCGGATCGGCGATGCCAAGGCCAAGTTTCGCGGCGACCCATTCCAGACCGGCGGCGTCATCGAGCGAGCCGATGTACTCGATCAGCTGATCCGTCACGTGGGCGACTTCGTCGCGCACGGCAGGATGGGCTCTGTCGGGTGGCGGCGCGGACAGGCTCCGAAGTTAGCAGTGCAAACGCGACCGGTCGCCCTGCCGCGACCGGTCGCGTCGATCAGAAGGAGTGTCCAGCGGTCGACCGTCAGGTGACCGTTACGTACCCCTTCATGAAGCCATCGTGGGTCATCGCCCATGGATCGCAGGGCTGCACGCAGATCCATTCGTAGCTGCCTGCCTTGTCGGGCGCCTTGAACGTGAAGGTTGTCTTGCTTGGCTTGTCTTCGCTGCCGCCGGGGATCTGGGCGTTCGTCCCCAGTTCGGGAGCGGTGAAGCTATGGGGCATGTCGTCGTAGTTGTAGACGGTCACGCTCACCGTGGCTCCGGCCTTGACCGAGAAATCGGAGGGCAGGAACGCGTCGTGCCAGTTGCCGTCGGATCCCTTCTTGCCGTGCTCCTCGTCTGACTTGACGACGACCTTCACGTTTTCGGGAGCAGCTGATTCGGGGGCGGGAGTCGCGGGCGGCGTGTTTGCCGACGCTTCGCCGCTGCTATTTCCACCGCCACATGCGCTCAGGCCTAGCGCGAGCATTCCAAGTGCCGCGAGACTGAGAACGACCAGCCAGCGCGGCCGTCTCATTGCGAAGCCGATGTTGCTTCTTGCCTTCCTCATTTGCTGTGCCTCCTAGGGTTGTCCCGTTCGCCGGGTTCGCGGGATATGCCCTCCGCATGCAGGACCCGGATGACGCGAGCGGGACCAGGCAGGGTTTGCATCGCCGCCTCTTCTCATGACCCCCTCATTCTCGACGCGGGAGGAGCGGACCACAACGCCAGGAAGGATGGTCTTCTTGTGCCTGAGTGCAGGGGTTTTTCACCCCCCAGAATGCGCGGCTCGAGGCGGCTTCACCCCCTGCGGGCGAGAGGTCGCTACCTGTGGAAATCCACAGGTCAGGAGGCGCTGGGCGGAGTGACCTCGACCAGTCCCGACCGCAATGCGTAGGCAACGGCCTCCGCACGATTGCGCAGGTGGAGCTTCGAGAGGATGTTCTTCATGTGAAAGTTGACGGTGCTTTCGGCGATGAAGAGGGCCTCGGCGATCTCGCGATTGGTCTTTCCGTCAGTGACCAGCGTGAGAACCTGGTGCTCACGGTCGGTGAGCGCATCACGATCATCCGCCTGGGCGCCCTTGCCCTGGGACACCCGTACGAACTCCTCCAGGATCTTTGCCGCGAGGCCCTGGGACAGCGGAGCGTCGCCTTCGGCGATCCCCTTCAGCGTCCGTTCGAAGTCCTCGTTGGACATGTCCTTCAGGAGGTAACCCTCTGCCCCGCTCTTGACCGCCTCGAAGAGGTCCGAGTCATCCTGGGAGACGGTAACCATCACGATCTTCACCTCTGGCATCTCCGCCTTGATCAGCCGCGTTGCCTCGAGACCGCCGCAGCGAGGCATCGTGATGTCCATCAGGATGAGGTCGGGCCGCAGCTCACGGGTCCGTTCGAGGGCCTCGATCCCGTCGCCGGCCTCGCCGACGACCTCATGACCCGCCGCCTGCAGCAGACTGGCGATACCAGCTCGAAAGAGCGCGTGATCGTCGGCGAGTAGGACTTTCATCTGATGCTGCTTGTATTCGAGAGCGGGACGCGGACGCGTACCGAGGTGCCGTGGTCGACCTCGGAATCGATCTCGAAGCGTCCTCCGATTGCCTCCGCTCGCTCACGCATCGTCTGCAGGCCGAAGTGAGGCCAGCCCGTTCGGGCTCGCTGCTCCGGCTTGAAGCCGCGGCCGTTGTCCTCGACGGATACAATCAGCTCGTTGTCTTCCGTCGAGAAGCGGACGGTGGCGCTGCCCGCGCCGGCATGGTTGCGAACGTTGTTCAGCGCCTCCTGGATGATCCACATCAGCTGGATCTCGCTGGCGGGCGGCAGCGGGGGTAGCTCCCCGTCCTCGACCACCTCGAGCGTTGTGGGCACCCCGGGCATCTCCCGGTAGTTATCCAGATGCGCGCGGACCGCGTCGGTCAGGCGGTCGCCCCGCCCGAGCGGCGTCCTCAGGCTGAAGATCCCTTCCCGGACGTCGCCATAGACCCGCTTCGCCGCTTTCTCCATCGCCTCCAGCTGGACCCGGGCCTCCTCGGTGCGGTCGGAGGCAAGCAGCTTGCGCACCGCGAGGGTTTGGGTGTTGATGTAACCGAGCACCTGGGCCAGCCCATCGTGCAGCTCGCGCGCTATGCGCTCCCGCTCCTCCAGAACGGCGGCATCGAGGACGCGCTCGTGCAGGCGGGAGTTCTCAATTGCCGCCGCGAGCCGCTCGGCAACCCCCTCGAGCAGCCCGCGCTCGGCCTCGTCGCGCATGGCCTCGCGATCGCGGGCCGCCACGCAGAGCACGCCGTAGGTCTCTCCACGGTGTGCCAGTGGGAGGGCGCAGAAGCTCTCGAATCCCAGTTCTTGGACCTCCGGGCGGACGAACCTGGTGTCCGAGAGAAGGTCGTGGACGATGATCGGCGATCCCTTCTCCGCCACCAATCCCGGCAGCCCTTCGCCAAACTGAAGGCGCTGCCGCACACCGAAAGCCTCGGGTGCCACCCCTCGGTGATGAGCCAGCAGGAGTCCATCGTCATCGGCCAGCCAGACCTCGGCTGCTTCAGCCGAGGTGATCTCGAGGATCGCCGCGAGGCTGTTGTCGAGCAACTCGCCAAGGTCCAGCGATGCCCCCGCCTCGCGGCCGATTGCCACCAGCGCCGCCAGCATCGCGTTGCGCTCGAGGACGCGCCGCTCGAGCCTTTCGACGAGTCCGAAGATCGCGAACGAGAACGCGCCGGTGAGCAACACGAGAAGAGCCAGCACGACCAGGATTCCCGGGAAGTCGTGGAACCGGTGAAGGGCGGTGTGGAGGAGGTAGTTGAGGCCGACGATAAAGAGGACCGGCAGGATGATTGCCAGCCATCTGAGCGTCCTGAACCCGCTTGAGGTCAGTTTCGTGCTGTTTTCTCGTATCCGATCGAACTCGGCCCAATCGAGGCGCCGCGCCAGGGCCGTGTGCTTGCCTGCACCTGACGGCGAGTCAGGCGCTTCGACCTCCGTGCTCGCCTTGTCGATCGTGGAGCGCATGCCAGTCAAACCCAGTTAAGTATCGCGCAGCAATGCTCCCTCTCGACCCTGCAGGGGTGCTGGCGTGGTCGTTTGGAAGGAGCTCTAAAACAACCCGATGCGGTCGGGTGGCCAGTACGTCGCGAAGACCTTGCCGATGATCCAGCCGCGGGGGATGGGCCCCCAGAAGCGGCTGTCGTCGCTCGCGCCGCGGTTGTCGCCCATCACGAAGTAGTAGCCGGACGGCATCGTGATCGGCCTGGGCAGATTGCAGGCAGGTGCGGAGCCGCACGGGAGAGCGTAGGGCTCTTCTGTTTTCTCGACGCCATTGACCACCGGGTGGCCTTCGCGGATGCTGAGCGTGTCGCCCGGCCCCGCGACGATTCGCTTGACGAAGTACTGGCTGGACTCGGCTTCAGTCGGATGCGGACAGGCTTCTTCGGGCGAGTGGGGGGTGCCGCATTCGGTGCCGTTGTCGGCGCCGGCCGGTGGGTGGAAGACGATGATGTCGCCGGGGCTCGGGTCGGTGACGTCGTAGAGGAAGCGGTTGACCAGGATCCGCTGACCGACGTCGAGGGTCGGCTCCATCGATTCGGAGGGGATTTGAAACGGCTTCACCGCCCAGGCTTGGATCGCAAGCGCCAGGCTCAGTGCCAACGCGACGATGACGGCGAGCTCGATCAGGGCTCCCCGGCGGGATTGTGGCTTCGGGATGCTCAGCTTCACGGCAAGTCCTTGGCGGGATCGCCGCATATCTCCAGCCGAGACCAGACACTTATTCCCTTGCCCCCCGCCATGAGTGGACGGTACAGGAAAGGGTTCGCTCGACCCGAGGCTTTTAGCTCTGGTTTACCTGGTCGATGATGCTTGCCGCGGGACCGGGTCGGAGCAGCCAAGTGGCTCACGAGGGCGCTGAGGTGTCCTCCAGCGAGGCCATGTCCAAGACCTCGCTGAGCCGGCGCGAGACCAGGGTGCGGAGCCGGGGACTTTCGATGCTCTTCACCCACTGCTTCGTCCGCGCGCGGCTGAAACCTGGGGGAAGTGAGAGCTCCGGGAAGTAGGCGCGACTACTGGCCGCGCCTCTCACGTAGACGGTGTCGAAGAGGGCCTTCTCGGGTTCCGCGAGGTAGCCCCGATCCTCGGAGCCGGTGAAGCCGGCAAATAGCTCGGGGGCAAGCTGGTGGACCTCGTAGCTTCCAATTCTGGTGGTGATCCGGCGGGGTCGGGCGAGCGAGGCAACCCAAATTTGACGCGGGATCTGTTCGATGATGCCGTGGTGGGCGAGGGCGGACCAGAAGGAGACGTAGGCGGGAAGCGGCGCGGTGAGGAAGGGCGGCAGGACGAACGGATCGAGGTTCGGGTCCAGCGACCAAAGGCCTCGTCGCACATGGCGCACTAACCCTGCCCGCTCCAGCGTTTGCAGGCGCTTCCCCGTCGCTCGCTGCTCGGTTCGCCAGCGGGCGGCTGCCTCGCGGGTTGTGATCACCTTGCGGTCGAGCTTCAGCAGGTCTCCGTAGGCATCGGTCACCCTCATCTGGCGGCCTCCAGCGCCTCTGCGACGAAGGTCTGGATCTGCCTCCAAGCCTCCTCGCTGTCGTAGAGCTCGACGGCGTCGGGCTCGAGAAAGGGGATGACCTGGTCGCGGAAGGCCGCGTAGGGCAATTCCATCGCACGGCTGGCGGCGCCGTTGAGGATCGCCGGATCCAAGGGCACGGCGGGAAGGGCACGGCGGCGCAGCAGGAGGTCGAGGTCGAAGACATCGCGGGCCTGGGTCTCGTTTCGGCCCTTGAGGGCGAGGATCTTCTGCTCCGCGGGCGTATCGCCGGCATAGTGCTGAACGCTGGGTGGGCGCAAGGCGTAGGGAGCGACCACGCCGGCGGGAATCGGGTTGAGTTCGAATTCGCCATCGCGATCCCGGGCGCTGAACTCGATCCGAGTCCGTACCGGATCGGGGAGGCCCGGAGCGGCAATCGCGACCTTCCATCGCTGGGTCGTCTCGGCCAGCTTCGGGCTGGTGTGTTCGAGAACGGCTATTCCTCGTGTTCGCAACAGGAGCGGCAGCGGCCCAGAGTCGAGAACAGCCTCGACATTCTCGTGGACCAGGTGGGGAGCCAGGTCGCGGGTGTCGAGGTCGATGTCCTCGGAGTAGCGGATGCTGCCGAAGAAGTAGCGCAGGTTGGCGCCGCCTTTGAGCACAAAGCGACTGACGTCGACTCGTCTTGAAAAGACGTCGAGAAACGCGATGTGGAACAACTCGATGGCCTGCGCTCTGGTTAGCGTTTCCATGCGTCAAGAATACGCAAAAGAGAACTTATAAGGCGCTAAATTGCAAACGTAAGTTCCCTTCGGTCACGGCCTTCGAGACCGCGAAGCGAGAGAACACGATTTCCCGATCAGTTCTGCAGCGCTGTTTCCCGCTCTCACATTCGCGTCCAACGAGCGCCTGCGCCCGACCCTTCCGGCTTGATCTGTCCGGAGTCGCGCAACTCCGTTAAGACGAGCCGAATCGTCGCGAGACTGATCCCGGGTAGCGCCCGCTCGACATCGCGTCGCCGAAAACGCGCGGGCGCCTCGTTGAGGATGTAGTCGCGAACCCTTTCCTGCTTGTTGCCAGACTGCTCGCCGGCGGCGGCAACCTTTTGCTCGAAGTCGTCATAGGCGGAAGCGAGAACGCGGGCCAGGTAGGTGATCCACGGCCAGACGTCGTGCTCTCCCTCGTGCCAGTTGCGCTGGGAGTCGTAAAGGGTCTTGTAGTAGGTGTTCTTCGACTCGAAGATGCGTTGCTCGAGGCTGACGTAACGTGCGACCCGGTAGCTCTGGGCGAGTAGCTCGTAGGTGGTGAGCAGCCTGGCAAGGCGTCCGTTGCCATCTGCGACTGGGTGGATTGCGAGGAAATCCAGGACCATGGCGCCGATCAGGATCAGAGGGTGGGTTCGCCCCTCGGCCTTCGCCTCCCCGTAGCGGACGAGGAGCTCGCTCAGCGCGAACTCGGTTTCCTCGGGCGAGGTCGGAGTGAAGACGACCTCCTTGCGTCCGCTCTCATAGGAGACGATCAGGTTCTGATCGCTCTTGAGATGGCCGCCGTTGCCTTCGGTGTACTCAAAGAGCAAGCGGTGCAGGTGGAGGACGAAGGGAACACTGAGCTCCTCGTAGGTCTCCAGTCTCATCAGCATGTCAATCGCATCCCGGTAGCCGGCGAACTCGCGCTCGTTTCGGTTGCGGTAGCGATGCGAACCCTCGGCGATGCGCTCGGCGCGGTCGTCGCCGACCACGACTCCCTCGATTGCGTTGGACGCGGTGATCGAGGCGATCCGAGCGTGCTCGGCGAGCTGGCTCAAGAGCTCGGGGCGCTGATCCTCAAAGAGGCGCTCCTGGCCCCTGCCGGTGTCGATCCGGGCGAGTACAGCCCCGAGCGCCCGGGGCTGGGATCCAAAGGACTTGTCGAGATCGAAGAAGCTCTGCATGGAGCTAATCGTCTCATAATGGCGCTAATAAGGCGGGCAGTTAGCGCAATTATCGGCCCACTAGCGCATCCCGAGCTGCAACCTCCCGGTGTGCTCGGTCGCTGGAGCGCCGATGCCGATTCCCCCAGGTCACTAGCCCAACCTGCGCGCCGCTGGTCGCGGCGATCTGCCTGTTCTCGGGGTTTCCGAGCCCGGCGCCCTCGCGGCTAAAGCCAATTCGCGACTGGTCTTAACCTACGACGCTCGCCGCCTCCCGATTTTTGGCTCTAGGGAAGGGAAATAGATGGGCACGGCTGGTTTCGAACCAGCGACCTCTCGCGTGTGAAGCGAGCGCTCTCCCACTGAGCTACGCGCCCTGGGGGGTCAGATCATACGGTGGCCTCACGCGTGGGCGAGGGCGTCGCCGGCCGGCCCCGGGGCTTGGGTCGAGCGTCGCAGCCACAGGCCCACGAACGGGAAGATCAGGGTCGAGAGCATCGCGGCTCCGATCAACCCCGCCGCCGTCGAGGTCCTCATGTGGCCGGTCTTCGTTGCGATCGTCGTGATCGCGACGACGAGGGGCAGCTCGGTTGCGGAGAAGAAGGCGAGGGCGGCGCGCTGGCGGGCATCGAGCACCCGGCGGTAGAGCAGGAGCGCGGGCGTTCCGCGCACCACGAGGAAAAGGCCCACGAACATGACCAGCTTCAGCAGGGCCCCGACTGAGCCGAGGGCATCCAGGTTGAAGGCAATGCCGCTGGTGACAAAGAAGAAGGGGACGAAGAAGCCAAACCCGACCGCAGTCAGCTTCGACTCGAAGACGGTCAGCTCGTGGCCCTTAAGCGCCATGCGGACGATCATCCCGGCGACGAAACCGCCCAGCAGGACGTCGAGCCCCAGCTTTCCGGCGAGCAGCACCAGCCCGAAGACGAGAACGACGGTAATTCGCACGGCGAGCTGGCTGCTCGCCTCGAAGGTGCGCTCCAGGGCGGGCCAGCCGCGCCAGGCAAGCCGGACCGAGATCAGCGCCACCCCGACCGCCAGCAGGACGAAGGCGAGCAGGATCGCCGCCTCGTGCAGTGGATGGTCCGTCGAGAGGAACAGCGTCACCAGCAGGATCGGCCCAAACTCGCCGGCGCCGCCGGCGGCCAGCAGGTAGCGGCCAAAGCCGGTCTTCAGCTCGCCACTGTCACGCAGGATCGGGATCAGCGTGCCGATCGCCGTCGTTGCCATCGCCGATCCGGTGTAGAGAAAGGAGAGGACGATCCCCGCCGCGGCGAGGGCCCCACCGATTGCGTACGCAAGCACGACCGAGAGCAGCCAGCCCCAGGCGCCGAGTCTCAGCGGCTTGCCCCTGATCCGCTCGAAGTCGATCTCGTAGCCGGCGAAGAAGAAGAGCATGCCGAGACCCAGGTTCGAGAAGAATTCGATGAAGCTGTCGGTGCCGGCAACGTCGAAGACCTGCGGGCCGACGAGGATTCCCAGCAGCAGCTCGACGACGACCACCGGCGGCACAAACCGGCCGGGGACGATCGCGACGGTTGTGGCCGCCACAGCCGCGGCCAGGACGATGACGAAGAACGACTCTGTGTCGACGTGGATCAAGTCGATGCCGATCCTACGCGTGCAGGGTAGGATCAACGACGGACCGTGCTAGGCGGGGAACCAGCGGTGCCCTGTAACCCGCAATCCGCTCTAGCGGGGCCGAATCCCGTTCCGAGGGGCTGGCCTTCGGGGTCAGTGCGCCGCGGGCGGCGTTGACGGCCGGGTCCTGCGCGACGTGGGCACGTGAATCAGGTCAGGTCCGGAAGGAAGCAGCCTTAAGCGGAAGCCGCGGGTGCCGCAGGGAAGCCCGGCCCGAGCCAAGCGCGGCGGACACGCCCGGGGGCCTTGCATCGGAGAACGGGGCGCACGGTCCATTTCGTTTCCGCGTGGGACTCGAGCCTGTCTCGGGCAACCACGCGGACGCCCAGCGACATGCGGGTCCTCAGTCGATCAGCCGGGCGTACATGCGCCGCACGGCGATGCGCCAGGTGAGCAGGGCGAAGCCGGCGAGGAAGGCGAAGCGGGCAAGGTCGACTGCTTCGAAGCCGAAGGCGCCGCCGCGAACCAGTTCGACCAGCTGGTGCAGCGGGTTGAGCTGGGCGACGACCTGGAGGCCCTGCGGGAGTCCGTCGATCGGGAAGAAGGTGCCGGCGACGAGGAAGAGCGGCGTGACGAACAGGGCGGTGACGTAGTTGAACTGGTCGATCTTGGCGACCGTTGCGGCCATCGCCACGCCGAAGCCGGCAAAGCCGAGCGCGGTGACGAAGCAGAAGAGGGGGACCAGCAACATCCCCGGCGCCGGGTCGAGGCCGAAGGCGATCGTGACCAGCAGCGGAACGCAGCCATAGGTGCCGGAGCGGATGCCAATCCAGAGCATCTCGGCGCTGACCAGCTCCTCGACGTCGACCGGGGCGGCGAGGATCGCGTCGTAGGTGTTCTGGAAGCGGTGCTTGACGAACGTGCCGAACATGGCCGGCATGGCGCTGGAGAAGATCACCGCCGTCGCGACCATCCCGGTGCCGACGAACTGGATGTAGGGCACGCCGTTCACTTCGTTCACCAGGGTTGCGCTCAGGCCCAGGCCAAAGGCGAGCAGGTAAACAATCGGTTCGAGCACACTGGAGAACGTCGTTCCCTTCCAGTAGGTGCGGAAGTTGGCGAGCTCGCGGCTCATGACGCCGGCGATCGCGGCCGGTTCCAGCCTCTTCACTCCGCCTCTTCTCCGGTCAGCATCACGAAGACGTCCTCGAGTGAGGCGGCGCGCACCACGGCATCGTCCGGAAGGGCGCCGTTGCGACTCCGCTCGGAGCCGACGATCGCGATTGCCGGCCCGGCCGGGCGAACGGTCAGCCCCTCGGATTCGGCAAGTGCCCGCACCTCGGCGAGACGGTCGGGTGGGCCGTAGACCTCCGCCGTCTGGCTGCCGGCGTGCTCCGCGATCAGCTCGGTTGGCCGGCCGCGGCTGATGATCTTGCCCGCCGCCATCAGGGCGACTTCGTCGGCCAGGCGCTCCGCCTCCTCGATGTAGTGGGTCGACATCAGGATCGTCGTGCCGCGACTGCGCAGATTGTCGATCAGCGACCAGAGCTCGGTGCGGATCTGCGGATCGAGACCGACCGTCGGCTCGTCCAGGAGGATCAGTTTCGGTTCGTGGACCAGCCCGCGGGCGAGCAGGAGGCGCCGGCGCATGCCGCCGGAGAGCTCGTCGACGGCGTCGCGGCGGCGTCCCCGCAGCCGCGCCAGGTCGAGGGCACGGTCGACGGCGCCGCCAACGTCCTCGACCCGGTAAAGGCGAGCGAACACCGCCAGGTTGTCTTCGACCGTGACGTCGACGTCGAGGTTGTCGAGCTGGGGGACGACACCCATCTCGGCGCGGGCGGCCTTGGCGTCGCCCGGCAGCTCATGCCCGAGGACCCGCAGCTCGCCGGCGTCGGGGATCGCCTGTCCGGTCAGCAGGCGCATCGTCGTCGACTTGCCGGCACCGTTGGGACCGAGCAGGCCAAGGCAGATGCCCTCTGGCACTTCGAGGTCGAGCCCGTCCACCGCTGTGATCGGGCCGAACCGCTTCACCACACCGCGAAGCTCGATCGCCGCCATCCCCTGATGCTTTCATGGCGGTCTCCTCGGCTTACTGCGGCAGGGCCTTTCGGCTCTGAAATCCCCAGCCGGGAGGGTCTATCTATCCAGCCGTCAGCAGTGGCGGTAGAGGATCCAGGACTCGTTGCCGCCGACGCGACGGAAGCCAGGCGGGACCGATAGCGAGAAACGGGTCGGGTCGTTGGGATCGAGGATGAAGTTGTGGATTACGAAGGCGCTGGCCGGCTTCAGGAAGTAGCCGCGGCGCGGAATCCCTTCCTCGCTGGCGCTAACCATCTGTGTCGGCTTCACGTCGAGGCCGAACGCCAGGCGGGGAATGGCGCGGTGGTTCGGCACCGCCACCGGACCGCAGAGCGGCTTGGCGAAGGCGCCCGCGTCGACGAGATCCGTGAGGTCGCGCTCGATCGTGCCCTGGTGGGTGAGGTCGCTCTTCACGGTCGAGTCGAGGTCCCACTGGTTCGGGGCCCAGATCACGAACATCGCGACGACGACGCCGGCGAAGATCTGCCAGCGCCGCCGCCAGGGATGCTCGCGTTCGAGCAGTCGCCAACCGAGCAGGGCGACGGCGACGAAGATCGACAGCACGGCGCCGCCGAGCATCGTGTAGCGGGCGATGATCGCGAGACCGGCGCAGGCGAGCAGGGCGAAGGCGCCGAGGGCAAGGACGGCCGCGGCGAGGCCGAGAGCGGCGCGGCGTCGCAGGAAGGCAAAGGCGAGCACGACGCCGCCCGCGGCGCCGACCATTCCCGGCCACTGCAGCACTTCCCCGAGCCGCCGCGGCCCGAAGAGGACGAGGTCGACCGGCCCGGTCTGGCGCTTCAACGATTCGACGGTTTCGCGCGTGCCGTTGAAGGAGTAGAGGGGATTGCCGGTGGTGGTCCAGTCGAACGCCGCCCACAGGAGGGGACCGGCGAGAGCCAGGGTGGCAAGCCATGTCAGTTCCCGCGGTGGCCGCTCTCCCCGCCAGCGGAGTCGCCACCGCGAATCGCCGGTGTTCAGCGGCTTGCGTTCGACGGCGATCGCGAGCCAGGCCCAGTAGGCGATCGAGAACAGCCACGCCTCGGGGCGCAGCAAGCCCGCCAGGGCTAGCAACGTCAGCACCGGCCATCCCGCCCGTGGTTTCCTCGACTCGATCACAAGCGCGCCGAGCGCAAGGGCGATGTAGGGGAGGTCGACATAGGCCCGCAGACCATTTGAGAGATAGGGCGCGCGGGTGAGGACGATCAGGGCCGCCACAGCGCCGATCGGGCGGTCGAACCACAGCGACCCCAGGCGGTAGACGAGGTAGCCGGTGAGTCCGAGGGCGATGTAGGCGACGACCATCGTCACGTCGATCGCGCCGTTGCCCAGCGGCGTCGTCACCAGGCCCAGCAGGTCGGCCAGTGGATGCGGAGTGGGGGGAAGGGCGGCACCGTAGTCGGGGCTCATTCCGTGCGCCAGTTCCCGCCCCCAAACCAGCGCGTAGATCGTGTCGTAATTGGGGAAGCCGGGCGGGAAGATCAGCAGCAGCGCCGCCACTGTCGCGGTGACCCAGGCGGCGGGCGTCAGCCACTTGTGAAGCCGGGATGGCACCGCCGCAACCTACCGGCGGGTGCCCCCGTCACTGCAGCCGGGCAGCGCTGCGGCCGCAGATACACTGGCCCGAGTGCCGCCGAACGACGCGACATCCCTCTACCGGCGTCACCGCCCCGGCTCCTTCGACGAGGTGGTCGGTCAACAGCACGTGGTTCGCACCCTGCGAAACGCGGTCGAGCAGGGCAAGGTCCACCACGCCTATCTCTTCGTCGGCTCGCGGGGGACCGGCAAGACTTCGATGGCAAAGATCCTGGCCCGCTCGCTCAACTGCAAGCGGGGCGGTCCGACCGTCACCCCATGTGGGGAATGCGAGTCGTGCCGGACGATCGCCGCCGGCACCTCAGTCGACGTAATCGAGATGGACGCTGCGTCCAACCGGTCCGTCGACGACATCCGGGATCTGCGCGAGCGGGTCGCCTACGCGCCTGCCGGCGGTCGCTGGAAGGTCTACATCATCGACGAGGCGCACATGCTGACGAAAGAGGCATGGAACGCATTCCTGAAGACGCTCGAGGAGCCGCCTCCCAACACGGTCTTCGTCCTTGCCACCACCGAGGCCCACAAGGTGATGGCCACGATCGCCGATCGCTGCCAGCGCTTCGACTTCCAGCGCCCGTCGCTGGAGCAGATTTCCGAAGTCTTGCGGCGGGTCGCGGCGGCGGAGGGAATTCAGGTGGACGACGCCGCCGTGGCGATGATCGCGCGCTCAGCTTCCGGCAGCTTCCGCGATGCCCTTGGGACCCTTGACCAGCTGGTCGCCTTCGGCGGCAAGGCCGTCGCCCTGGACGCGGTCCTCGAACTGCTGGGCGCCGCCGATGCCGAGCTGCTGTTCGCCGCCGTCGATGCGGTTGCAGCCGAGGACCCGAAGGGGGTTCTCCTCGAGGTCGAGAAGATGGCTCGCTCCGGGCGCGATCCGACCCAATTCGCGCGCGACCTCCTTGCCCACCTGCGTCACCTGCTCGTAACGCAGACCGTTGGTGAGGTTCCCAATACCTTTGTGATCACGGCCACCGACGCCGATCGTCTCGCCGCGCAGGCCCACGCAGTCGGCGCTGCGACGCTGATCCGCACAATCGACGAGCTGGCCGCCGCGCTTACCGCCGTCCGTGAGGGGGACGACGCTCGCATGGCCGTCGAGATCGCGCTGTTGAAAGCGGCTCGCCCCGACCTCGATCCATCCTCCGAGGGACTCCTTCGCCGCGTCGAGCGCTTGGAGCGGAGTCTTTCCGGTGCCGGCGGGGGTGGTTCGACGCCCCCGGCGAAAGCCGCGTCAGAGCCATCCGCGCCGGCGCCGGAGGGGCCCGCGAAGCTAGAGGAGCCGGCCAAGCCGAAAGAGGCATTGGCGAAGCCCGAGGAGACCGCGCCGGCGCCCGAGAAGGAATCGGCGAAGCCCGAGGAGACCCCACCGCCGCCCGAGGAAGCAGCAGCGAAGTCGGAGGAGGCATCCTCGGAGGCGGAGGAGCCGGGCGGAGGCGACTCCGGGGAGGTCGGTCTGGAGCGGATCAGGCAGCTCTGGCCGACGGTTCTCGGCCAGCTCCATCAGTCAGGCGGAGCCCTTGGCGCGCTCCTCGAGGGAGCCCGTCCGGTTGGCATCGATCGCGACCAGGCGACGCTGACCGTCGGCTTCCCCCCAACGTCGACCTTCAACAAACGCGCAGCCGAGGCGCCTGAGAAGCGCGATGAATTTGCCAGTGCGCTCGAGGCTGCCACGGGGGAGCGGCTGCGGCCGGTCTTCGTGTTGCTCGACGGCGAGATGCGCCAGGAGGCGGGACAGGTCGACGAGGCGGCGCTTGTGGAACGGCTCAAGAGCGAGTTCGACGCGGAGGAGGTCGGTTAGGTGACAAGGGGTGGGCCGGGAGGCTTTGATGTCAATGCGCTCATGAAACAGGCGCAGAAGATGCAGCAGGAGATGCTGGATGCGCAGGAACAGCTCAAGGACGAGATCGTCGAGGCCAGCGCCGGCGGCGGAATGGTCAAGGTGAAGATGGGTGGTGACATGACGCTTCGCGAGATCGCTATCGATCCGGAGGCGATCGACCCCGAGGAGGCGGAGCTGCTCGCGGAGACGATCCAGGCCGCCGTCAACGAGGCGATTCGTGCGGCCCAGGACCTGGCGAGCTCGAAGGTGGGTGGGATCACCGGAGGCCTCGGGGGTCTCCCAGGACTCTGAGCCGGTGCCGCGCGATCCTGCATTTCCGACCCTTCGCGAGCAAAGCGCCGGCGAAGTAGTGCTGCCGTGAGTGTCGAGGGCCCGGCGCCGCTGGCGCGGCTGGTCGGCGAGCTCGCGCGGCTGCCGGGCATCGGCCAGCGCACGGCCCAGCGCCTTGCGTTTCACATCCTTCGCGCACCCGACGACGAGGTCGCGGCCCTCGCCGCCTCCATCCAGGAGGTGAAAGAGAAGGTCGGTCTCTGCGAGCGCTGCTTCAACCTCTCGGAGGGGCCGCTTTGCCGGATCTGCGCCGACGCGAATCGGGACCAGACGACGATTTGCGTTGTCGAGGATCCAGCCGATGTGATCCCAATCGAGCGCACCCACGAGTACCGTGGCCTCTACCACGTGCTGGGCGGCGCGCTGTCCCCAATCGATGGCATCGATGCAGAGGACTTGAAGATCGCCGAGCTGCTGCAACGGCTCGAGGGGAGTGAGGTGCGCGAGGTCGTTCTAGCAACCAACCCGACGACCACCGGTGAGGCGACCGCCCTGCATATCGCCGAGCTGCTGCGTGGCAAGGTCAGGGTGACCCGACTCGCCAGCGGCCTGCCGGTGGGAGCAGACCTCGAGCATGCCGACGAGGTCACGCTGGGCAAGGCTCTTTCGGGTCGCCTCAGCTTCGGATAGAGGTCCCCTCGTGACCAGGACTCGGCTGCGTAATAGACCGGGCGCCGGCAGCGGGTGGCGCCTGCGGGGCCGAATCGACGGTGTGTCTTCGCAAGTGGACGATTGTCAGCCCCCAAAAAGCGATATTCGGCGCTCCTGCCGTCCGCCCGTTTCGCGAAGGTCTCCGCGTGGATCCAGGCGGGAGCACGCATTCCGAGCGCGGTAACGACACGCCGGCCGGTCAGCTCGCGCGGGAGGTTTCCGCGCTGCAGGCGGCGCTGCTCGCGAAGCTGCACGAGGAGATGGCCGGCGATGACGTGGCGTCGTATGCCGCCACGGCGCAGAAGCTCGCCAGGGAATTCGGCTCCGTAACCGCGACGGCAATCGGAACGCTCTACGAGCGGCCGGCCGAGCAAGCTGCGGCTGCGGGTGTGGCCGATCCTCAGGCCAGCCTCTTCCGGCCGGGGCAGATGCGCCGCCGCCTCGAGCAGCTGATCGAGACTCACAGGCGCTACGGGCACCCATTCGGACTGGTCGTATTCGACGTCGACGGCCCCGGCGCACGCGACGACGATTCCGGTGGCGGCCAGGAGACCGCGCTGGCGATCGTGGGGGCAGCCCTTCGAGACAGCGTCCGTTTGGTCGACGAGACGTTCCGCGTCGAGGAGAACGGGATTTGCGTCCTGGCCCCCAACCAGACCACGGTGGAGGGGGTCCAGATGGCGGAGCGCCTGCTGGGGCTGCTGCATGAGCTGGAGGATGCGGGCGGGCTGCAGATCGGGATTTCGGCCGGAGTGGTGTCCTGCCCGGAGCACGGTTGCGACGCCGCATCCCTGATTCATAAGGCCGACGAGGCGATGTGGCGGGCGCGCGCCGTCAGCCAGCCGGTGGGTGTCGGGACTTTGCAAGATCGCTGACAGATTCCCGAAATCTGTCCATAACTGATGTAAACCCGCGATCCGAGTGGAAGAATGCGGCTCCGCGTCGCGAAGAGACTTGCGGGAGCCAACGTCTGAGATGTCCGGGATAAGAACAAACGCAGCCGCCGAAGTTCTTGGCGTGAGCCCCAACACGCTTCGCAGCTGGGAGCGCCGCTACGGCTTTCCGGTCCCGAGACGAACCGCGGGCAACCATCGCAACTACGAGTTGGTCGAGCTGCAGACCCTGCGCGACGCGCTGACTGAGACCGGGAACATTTCGTCGGCGATCGAGCTGGCGCGCCAGCGCCAGACCGCGCCCGCGAGTGGTGGCAACTTGCTCGCCGCGCTTGAGAGCTTCGACGAGGAGGCAGCCGACCGGGCGATCGAGGGGAGCCTGGCGGTGCGGCCGCTGGAGCGCACGGTGGAGGAGCTGCTGCTGCCGGCCGTCGATGAGCTTGCCGCTGCGCCCGAGCGCGAGGCGGAGCTGGAGTTCGCTGCCCGCTGGGCGATGGGATGGCTACACGGAGCGCGGCGGCTTGCATCGACCGCCTCCCGGCCGGCCGGGATCCTCGTCCTCGATTCCAGTCGCGGGCAGGACGCCGAGGCCGTTCACGCACAGGCGCTGGACCTCGCCCTTCGCCGCGCGGGCTTCCGAGTCCTGATGCTTTCCAACGAACTTGGCAACGAGCGGCTCGAGCGGGCGCTGCGCGCCCTCGATCCGACCGCAATCGTCCTCTGCGGCCCCGGTGCGGACACCCAATCCGCCGTCAAGCTCATCCGCAAGATTCGCGAGGCCGGCTTCGACGCCCCGCTCTTCGGGTTCCGGGCCACCGGTCTGATCGGCGACGCCGTCCCATCCGCCGGTGAGCGCCCCAGCGAGGTAACCGAGCTGCTCAACGCGGACCTTCGCCGCCGCGCCGCCCGCGCCTTCGCCTAGCTAACCGTTCAGCGGTCCACCCGCCCTTCCGGGGCGCGAATAGCGCAACTCGCCGCGCGCCGCCGTTCGGGCGCCGCCGACTACGCCTCCTCGGGCTTCACCGTCGCCTCGCTGATCCCGAACCGTTCGTGCAGGCGCCGCAGCGGTGCCGGCGCCCACCAGTTCCACTTGCCCAGCAGCGCCATCAGCGAGGGTACGAGCAGAGCGCGGATGATGCTGGCGTCGATCAGCACGGCGAGCGCGGTTCCCACCCCGTTCTGCTTGACGAAGATGATCTTCGATGTGGCGAAGGCGCCAATCGCCACGGCAAACAGCAGCGCCGCGGCGGTGACGATTCGGCCGGTTCGCTCCAGCCCGATCGCCACCGACTCCGAGTTCGAAGCGCCTTTGTCGTAGGCCTCTTTGATCCTCGACAGGAGGAATACCGCGTAATCGGTCGACAGCCCGAAGGCAACGGCGAAGAGCAGGATCGGCATCGTCTGCTCGAGGGCACCCTGGCTCGTATAGCCGAGCAGGCCTTCGAGGCGACCGTCCTGGAAGAGCAGCACCAGGATTCCGAAGACGGCGCTGAGGTTGAGCAGGTTCATGATCAGCGACTTGATTGGAAGCACCACCGAGCCCGTCATCAGGAAGAGGATCACCAGCGTTGACAGCACCACGATCGCCACGGACAGGGGCAGATGGCGAACGAGGCTGCTCTGGAAGTCGACGAAATCCGCGGTCGCGCCGCCGACCAAGGTGGTGGCGCTCGGAACACTTATCGCGCGGATTGCTTCCACCGTCGACTGACTCGCTTCCGATCTGAAGGTGTCGCTCGAGATCGCCTCGATGACGCGGAGCCCACCCGGCAGGCGCTGCGGCGGAAGGGTTTCGGCGACTCCGGGCACTCGCTCGACCTCGGCCCGGACCCGAGCCGCGGCCCCCGGGCCGCCGCCTTCCACGGTGACCCAGATCGGTGTGTCGTGGTAGGGCGGGAATTCTTTCTGCATAGCGTCGTACACCTGCCGGGCACTGGCTTCCTTGGGCAGGATCTGCGGGTCGGCGGCCGTGAACTTGATGCTCAGGAAGGGCAGGCCGAGGACGATCAGGAAGAGGGCGCTGAGAGTGGCAACCGGAACCGGTCGCCGCATGACGAAGCGAGAGAGCCGGTACCAGAAGCCCTGGTGGTCGGATCGCGCTTCGGCCTCGGCGCGGCGGCGCAGGAAACGCGGCGCGAGCGAATTTACCCGCGTGCCGAGCAGGGTGAGCACGGCCGGGAGCACCGTAAGCGAGACAGAGGCGGCCAGCAGCGTTACTAGCGCTCCGCCGAGACCCATCGAATAGAGAAAGCGCTGCGGGAAGACGATCAGCGAAGCCAGTGCCGCCGCAACGGTCAGCGCCGAGAAGAAGACGGTGCGACCGGCAGTCGCCATCACCCGGCGCATCGCCGGCAATCCAGGGCCGTCCTTGGCGATCTCCTCGCGGTAGCGCGAGACGATGAAGAGGCTGTAATCGATCGACAGCCCCAGGCCCAGCCCCGTGGTCAGGTTGAGCGCGAAGATGGAGATCGAGCCGAGTTCGCTCAGCACGCGCAGGATCAGGAACGTCCCGACGATGGCCAGCAGGCCGATCATCACCGGCAGTAGCGCCGCGACCAGGCTGCGGAAGAAGAGGAAAGAGAGCAGGAAGAGCAGGGGGAAAGCGAGCATCTCGGCAAAGCGCAGGTCGGTCTCAACCTGCTTGTTGACCTGCTCCTGGGCGACGGCCGGACCACCGACCACGATGTTCGGCCGGTTGGCGAGTTGCTTGGCGACGTCGTTGCCGGCCGCCTGCCACTGCTTGTCGCCGGTGGGTTTGAGCCCAACAGCCAGATAGGTCGAGCTGCCATCGGTGGAGACGAATGCGGAGGAGTGGGTCTCGTAATAGCCGGTGACGGAAGCAACGTCGCCGCGCCGCCGCAGCTCGCCGGCGATCGCCTCGACCCTCACCCGGGTCGCCGGCGCGGCGATTGGCGCATCTTTAAGGACCACGATCGCACCGGGCACGTGAAAGCCGGCGTCCTCGAGGGCTTCCCTCGCCTTGACGCTCTCGGTGGCCGGATCGTCGGCCCCGTAGGGGTCGAGTCGGCTCGCCACAGAGCCGCCCACCGCGGCAGCAACGAAGAAGAAGAGGATTGCGAGCAGGCCGATCCGGCGCGGGCGGCGGTTGGCGAGGCGGGCGAGGGCGTCAAACATCTGCTGCTCCTTTTCTGATGATCCCGCTTGTGGATCTGTCCTTGCCATCAGGCTCGAGGATCTGGCGCTCCATCCGCTCACACCAGTCCGCAAACCACTCGTTGAACTCGATTCCCCCCTGCAGAACCATCAGTGGGAATCGATCCTCCTTTGCGAGTGCAATCGGTTCGAGGGACCGCAGCTGCTCCACCATCCCGGTGCGATGCCGGCGCATGGCACGAAGGATCTCCGCCGCCTCGGGGGCGGGGAGGACGCCGGCAAAGAAGAGCTTCAGCAGCCCCTCCTCCCGCATCTCGCAAGTCGTGGGAGGCTGCCTGAGCCAGCTCTTCAATTTCTCTTCGCCGTCCGCGGTGATCTCGTAGACGGCTCGTTTTCGTTCCCCATGGGGGGAGTCGACTCCGGCGATGAGACCTGCCTTGGAGAGACGCTTCAGCTCCGGGTAGATCTGCCCGTAGCTGGCCGCCCAGAAGAACCGCGTCGTGTTGTCGACCAGCGCCTTGATCTCGTAGCCGGAACGAGGCTCACGGCTGACCATTCCCAGGATCACGTAGGCGGTGGCGCTCAGCTCCATGGCGGTCATATGTATCTTCAAGATATATCACAAAGATATATCGCGCAGATACATATGACGCAGGTCGCAGGCGCGGCCCTCCGTCACCCAATGCGGTGCCGCCGGCTCCGCGGCCCGGCATCTCTCCACCGGCTCAGGTCCGGCGGTGCCGCCGATTCTCCTCAGGGGGCGACTATCCTCCGACTGCGATGAATCCAGGGGTTTCCGACATCGTGGTGATGAAGTTCGGCGGTACATCCGTTGCCGGTGCCGAAGAGATCAAGCGCGCCGCACGGCGGATCGTTGCGGCGCGGGACGCCGGGAGCCAGGTCGTCGCGGTGCTCTCGGCCCGCGGCAAGACGACCGATGACCTGGTTGCGCAGGCGATGGAGATCTCAGAGCGGCCGGACTCGCGTGAGATGGACATGCTGCTCTCGACCGGCGAGCGGATCTCCTGTGCGCTCTGCGCGATGGCGATCCATGACATGGGGCATGAGGCGATCTCCCTGACCGGATCGCAGGCGGGGATCGTCACCGACTCCTCCCACACCCGGGCGAAGATCATCGACGTGCGTGCCGATCGGATCCGCCAGACGCTGGCCGAGGACCGGATCGTGCTGGTGGCCGGCTTCCAGGGGGTCTCGACCGACAGCCACGACGTCACCACCCTGGGTCGCGGTGGTTCGGACACCACGGCGGTTGCCATCGCCGCGGCCCTGGGAGCGGGCGTCTGCGAGATCTACACCGACGTTGCGGGGGTCTTCAGCGCCGATCCGAGGATCGTGGCCGAGGCCCGCAAGCTGCCGATGGTCTCCTACGAGGAGATGCTCGAGATGTCGGCCTCCGGGGCGAAGGTCCTGCAGCTTCGCTCGGTCGAGTACGCGCGCAACCACGCCGTGCGCATCCACTGCCGCAGCAGCTTCGAGGAGGGTCCCGGTACCCTCGTCGTGACCGAGCAGGAGACTGAGGAGCAAACCGTGGAGCAACCTTTCGTCACAGCAGTCACCCATTCGGACGGCGAGGCGCGCGTCACGGTGACGGGCGTCCGCGACGAGCCGGGCGTTGCCGGCCGGATCTTCACGGCGCTCGCCGACGCCGGAGTCAATGTCGACGTGATCATCCAGAACGAGCCCGTCGGCGACGACGCGCTTGCCGACCTCTCGTTCACCGTCGAGCGCTCGGACCTGGAGACCGCGAGGGAGACTGTGGCCGGTCTCGATCTGAGCACCGGCGTCCGCACCGACGAGCGCATCGGCAAGGTCTCGATCGTCGGCGCCGGAATGCGCTCGCATCCCGGCGTCGCGGCGAAGGTTTTCGAGGTGCTTGGCCGCGAGGCGATCAACATCGAGATGATCTCGACCTCCCCGATCAAGATCTCGTGCGTGATCTCCGCCGATCGCGTTCCCGATGCGGTGCGAGCCCTGCACGAGGCGTTCGAGCTCGGTGCGGACGCCGTCCACCCCGAGGACCCGGCGAGCGCGGCACACCGCCCGACCATCCGCGGCTGAGCCCGGGCATACTCGGCAAGATGACTGACCGCGGCTACCGAGTTGGAGTCCTTGGCGCGACCGGCGTTGTCGGATCGACGATTCTCGACGTGCTCGTCGAGCGCGACTTTCCCGCCTCCGAGGTGGTGCCGTTCGCATCCGAGCGCTCCGCCGGCAAGCAGATCCAATGGAATGGCTCGACCCTCGAGTGCCGCGTGCCCAGCGAGTCGACGATTCAGGGGCTGGACCTGGTGCTCTCCTCAGCCGGCGGCGCCGTCAGCGCCGAGTGGGCGCCGAGGCTCGTCGAGGCGGGCGCGGTGGTCGTTGACAACACCAGCCACTGGAGGATGCACGATGAGGTCCCCCTGGTCGTCGCCGAGGTGAACCCCGACGCGCTGGCGGGCCATAAGGGAATCGTCGCCAATCCGAACTGCTCCACCATGCAGATGGTCGTGGCGCTGAAGCCGCTCTACGACGAGGCCGGCATCGACCGGCTTGTCATCTCGACCTACCAGGCGGTCTCCGGGACCGGTAAGCGGGCAATCGACGAGCTCCGCGACGAGTCCCGGGCGGTCTTGGATGACGCCGCGGTGACCCCGGCCGTGTACCCGCACCAGATCGCATTCAACGTATTGCCGCAGGCCGGCAGCTTCGCGCCCGGGGACGATCACACCGACGAGGAGCGCAAGCTGATCAATGAGACGCGAAAGATCCTCGGCGACCCCGCCATCCGGGTCAGCGCCACCTGTGTGCGCGTGCCGGTCGTCACCGGTCACTCGGAGGCCGTCAATGTCGAGACGAGGGAGCCGCTCTCCCCGGAGCGGGCACGCGAGCTGCTTGCCGCCGCCCCCGGCGTGACCGTCGTCGACGAGCCCGGCGCGGCGCGCTACCCGATGGCGATCGACGCTGCGGGCGAGGACGACGTGTTCGTCGGCCGCATTCGCCGCGATCCCGGCAACGAGCGCGCGCTCGACCTCTGGATCGTCTCGGACAACCTGCGCAAGGGAGCGGCGACGAACGCCGTCCAGCTCGCCGAGCTGCTGGTCGAGCGGAACCTGCTCGGCTGAGCGGGCCACCGCCCGTCTCCACGCACGCAGGGCCTCGGAACGCATATAAGCCACGCATGGACATCGGCTTCGGCGACGCGGTGCTGCTCTTCGGCGGTCTGCTCGCAGTGGTGGGAGCCCTTTCCGGGCTTATGCGGGGGACCGTGCTCTCGGCCTCGGTCCTCTCGGTCGCGCTGGGCATCGTCCTCGCCAGCGCCGGTGTGGTCAGCGTCGACGCCACCAGCCAGTCGATCGTCCAACTGGTCGAGCTGGCGCTGATCCTCACCCTCTTCTCCGACGGGATGTTCGTCGAGCGCGAGCTGCTGCGGCGGCACTGGAGCCCGGTCGCCCGGGCGCTCGTGATCGCGATGCCGATCACGATGGTGCTGCTGGCGCTCGCCGCGAAGGCGCTCTTCCCCAGCTTCAGCTGGGCAGAGGCGTTCCTGCTGGCGGCGGTGCTCTCTCCCACCGATCCGGTTGTCACTTCGGCCGTCGTAACCTCACGGTTGGTGCCGAGCGCCGTGCGGCACACGCTCAACCTTGAGTCCGGGCTGAATGACGGGCTGGCGCTGCCCTTCGTCCTCTTCTTCCTCGTCCTGGCCGGCCCCGGGGGAAACCCGGGCGGAGAGGGGGTGAAGCTGATCGGCGAGGCACTGGTCGGGGCGGCGGTTGGCCTGTCGCTCGGCGCGCTGGGTGGGCGCCTCCATCACCATCTTCCCGGCGGCGGATTGACGCAGCGCTACGAGGGGATCTACTCGGTCGGCTTCGCGCTCGTCGCCTTCGGGCTCTCCGACGTGACGATCGGCAACGGCCTGATCGCCGCCTTCGTCTGCGGGATCGCGATGGCCGCAGCCGAGCGGGATGTCCCTGAGGGCTTTGTCGAATTCGCCGAGAATGCCAGCGCGATCTTCCAGGTGCTGACGTTCTTCGTTTTTGGCGCCCTGATCGTCGCCACCGGCTTCGACCACAGCATTCCTCCGCTCGTCGTCTTCGTCGCCTTTGCGCTGCTTATCGCCCGGCCGGTCGCGGTCCAGCTTTCCTTCGTGCGGACCGGCATTCCCCGGTCCCAGAAGGCCTTCATGGCCTGGTTTGGGCCCAAGGGAGTGGCATCGATGCTGTTCGCACTGTTCGTCCTGAAGTCACGTGTTGGCAACGGCGAGCTGATCTTCGACATTGCTGCGATTGTCATCCTCTCCTCCATCGTTGCCCATGGGTTGACGGATACGCTCGGAGCTCGCTGGATGGCACGCCGCGTCGATGAGGATGCCGCGAAGGGCGGCCATCTCGGGACCGCCGGTCTGGACTGAGCTTTCTGACTCAGGCCACTAGGCCGACGCCGGGGCGGCGTTGAGGCGCAGCTCGACCCCACGGGTCGAGGCGATGTGGCGGTTCATGCCCAGTTCCTTCGGCTCGAAGCCGAGGGCCAGGCCGACCAGCTGCGGCAAGTGCAGGACCGGGAGGTCGAGGTCGCGGTTGACGACCTTGGCCGCCTCGGGCTGCTGCATGTCGAGGTTGAGATGACAGAGCGGGCACGGCGTGACGAGACAGTCGGCACCGGCGTCCTGCCCGTCGCCGATGTGGGTGCCGGCCTGGCGCAGCGATGTCTCGCGGTTCATGGTGATCACCGGGAAGCCACAGCACTTGCGGGCGCCGTCGTAATCGACAGCCTCGCCGCCGAGCGTCTCGATGACCTGCTCGAGGTACAGGTCCCGGTCCGGATTGTCCTCGTAGCCAAGCCGCTCCTTCGGGCGCACGACGTAGCAACCGTAGAAGGGACCCACCTTCAGCTCCGAGAGCGGCCGCACGACCTTCTCGGCAAGCTTGTCCAGCCCGTAGTCCTCGACCAGGAGCCAGAGGAAGTTCTTGTTGCTGAAGCCGTCCTTGACGTACTCGAGGCCCTGCTCACCAAGCGTCTCGTTGACGTGGGACCGGTAGGCCGAGTCGGCGTCGAGCCGCTGCTGGCACTCGGACTGGGCGCCCTGGCAAGTCGAGCAGATGTTCATCATCGGCAGCCCGGTCTGCTGGGCGAGCGCGAAGGTGCGGGCGTTGAGCGTGTCGGCCAGCTCCTGGTTGTGCTCGGCGATCACCCCGGCGCCGCAGCAGTTGCCGCGGTCGAGTTCGACCAGCTCGATGCCGAGGCGCTCGGCGACGAGCGCCATCGAGCCGTGCAGCTCGGTCGTGAAGCCGCGCGAGACGCAGCCGGGCCAGTAGGCGACCTTCAGGTTCCCGTTGCTCACTGCGTCTCCTCCTCGTCGCCGCCCTCGCCCTTGATGTACAGGTTGAGCTGCTGCCGGCTCTCCTGGGCGCGGGCGTAGATCGCCTTGACCTCGTCCTGGGCGCCACCGGGAAGCTTGTGGTGCGGGGCGAGCCATTTGCTGCGCACCTTGCCCGTCTTGATCGTGCGGAATATCGTCGGCAGCGCGCCGACGATTTCCTTGATCGCCCGTTTGCTGGGTTTCAGCTTGCCCTTGATGCCGAAGGCGAACGACTCTCGCGGCAGCGCCACCTCGTCGAGCGTTCCCTTCTTTTCGATGATCTTGACGAAAGCCAGCTCGTGGGTGTGGCCGCTGTTGGGGTCCTCGATCCCTTCTTCGCCGGCGCGGCGCCGCAGGCGCATGATCTGGTCCATCGGCGCCACGTCCTTGGGGCAGGCATCGACGCAGCTGAAGCAGTGGGTGCAGTCGTAGAGCCCGTGCGGGTCGTCGGCGAGGTCGTGCAGGCGCTCCTTGGTCTCGGCGTCGCGCGGGTCGCCGACGAAGCGGTAGGCCTTGGCCAGCGCGGCGGGTCCGATGAAGTCCGGGTCCGCCTCCAGCGAGAGGCAGGACGAGACGCAGGCACCGCACTGGATGCAGGCCATCGTCTGGGTGATGTCGATCATCGACTCCGGCTCGACGATGTACTCGCGCTCGGGCGGCTCGCCGTGCGGCAGTAGCCACGGGGTGACGCGGCGCATCTTCT
>JBAVGD010000003.1:0-2147 GCA_049684635.1 Solirubrobacterales bacterium
CCAATGTGCTCGGAGAGGTGGGCGGCGGTTTCCGGCTTGGCCAGCATTGGCTCGCATTTAGCGATCGCCTGACGCGCGGATCCATGGCGACCGGATTCCTGACCCGTGGGCTCGAAATGGCGGTTGACTGGGCGAAAGCGCGCACAACCTTTGGGCAGCCAATTGCAGAGCGTCAGGCGATCCAATGGCTAATGGTCGACGTGTTCCTCAACATCAAGGCGATACGCGCAATTTCGTATGACTGCGCGATGCGCGCGGACAGGGGCGAAGACGTACGAGCGTACGCCGCGGCCGCGAAACTCGTCGGAGGTAACTGGGGCCACCGTGCCATCGACAATATCATGCAGATTCTCGGGGGCTTGGGCGAGGTGACGGAGACGCCAATACCGCATTGGTACCACGGCCTTCGCCACGGGCGAATAGGCGGAGGGACGGACGAGATCCAGCGGACGCTGATCGCCCGTGCGATATTCAAGCAGGGGACGTCTCTATGGGAGGCATAGCGGAAGTACCGCGTCGCAAGGCGCTCGGCTGGCGCACTCCGGCCGAGGACTTCACCACCCGGCTCATTTCCACTAGCAGGCCAGGCCCACGCCGACGATGGCCGAGAGATGGGGAGAAATGGGCGAGGTCCGCGCCGCGGGCTTGAGGAAGGCCTCATGAGCAGCGTCTCCTCGTCCATGGGAACCCCCGATGAGCCCGGTGCGGCAGCGTCCGGCAGCGATGATCGCGCCGGGCCGCTGATCGGAATCCGCGTCATCGAGGTGGGTGCACCCCCAGGCGAGTACTGCGGACTGCTCCTGGCCGGCCTTGGCGCCGAGGTCATCAAGGTCGAGCCATCATCCGGGGCGCCATCGAGGAAGATCGGGCCGTTCCCGGAAGGCAAAGATGACGGCGATTCGTCATTGTTCTTCTTGGCCTACAACAGAGCGAAGCGCTCGGTCATCATTGACATCGATTCCGACGACGGCCGTCGGCAGCTGACTCAGCTGGCGTCGACCGCGGACGTCTGGCTGGAAAGCGCGACGTCCGGACCGGAAGTCGTGGCCCGGCTGGAGCCCGCCGCGCTGCGCGAGACTTTCCCCCGGCTGGTCGTCGCGCGGATGACACCGTTCGGCGACACCGGACCGTGGGCCGACTATCGCGCCACCGACCTGGTGAGCCTCGCGCTGGGCGGTGTGCTCATGAATTGCGGCTACGACCCGGGTGTCGACGGCATTTATGACCTGCCCCCGTCATGGCCGCACGCCTTTCATTCGTTCCACATCGCGGGGGAGCAGCTCGCCATGGGGATCATGACGGCGTTGTACTGGCGGCTGAAGACGGGGCAGGGCCAGTTCATCTCGTGCTCTATCCACGAGGCAGTGTCGAAGTGCACCGAGGTCGACCTGATGTCGTGGGTCATGCTCCGCCAGCCCTTCTTCCGGCAGACATGCCGTCACTCCGCGCCTGAGCCGGTCACTGCGCCCACGATCGCGCACACGAAGGACGGCCGCTGGCTCAACGCGATGTCGCTGAGCGAGAAGGACCGCGGCACGCTGCGCCGCTACCTCGCCGGCAAGGGAATAGGCGAGGCCCCGGACGAGTCGGGGGAGCCGCCGAGCCTCGCACGCAAGGTTCCCGGGACAGGGAACATGGGCAGCGAGGAGGAACTGCGCGATATCGAGCTCGTGCAGCGGCTGACCCGCAAGTCGCTGTTCGCCGATCTTCCCTGGCGCGAGGCGCAAGAAGACCAGCTGATGTGGGCGCCAGTCCGCAAGCCACACGAGAGCCTCGCGGATGATCACTGGCAGGCACGCCGGACGTTCGAGCCCATCGATCACCCAGAGCGTGGCGGCACGCTTCTGTATCCCGCCAGGAAGTGGCTGTCGACGGAGCCTTCGTGGTCTGCCGGGCGGCGCGCCCCCGCGCTCGGCGCCGACAACGACCTGCTGCGAGCGATGACCCCGCCGCAGTTCGCGCCTCCGCCCGCCGCTGGCGCCGTGATGCGGGCGATCTTCACCTCGCCTCGCTCGCGAGACCGCGATCCATCGACGCCCTGGGCGCTGGAAGGAGTCCGGATCCTCGACTTCTCCTGGTTCCTCGCCTCCGCGGGCGGGACCCGGTTCTTGTCCGCCTTCGGGGCGGACTGCATCAAGGTCGAGTGG
>JBAVGD010000004.1:0-5306 GCA_049684635.1 Solirubrobacterales bacterium
TCGCTGTTGCGCGTGATCTGCTCGCTGCGTCCATGCAGCGCCGCCCGCACCTCCGGCCGGTTGGCGTAGCTGCGTCCGATTGGCGCTCCGGCCGAGTCGGCGAGCAGCCGGCCGGCGTGGTCGACGATGATCACGCGGCCGCGGACGGTGTCGGCAGAGATCTGGACCAGGCGCTTGAGCCCGCCGCGCCGGCCCGGTTCGAGCAGCTCCGACGCGCTCGCCGCGACGACGTCTGCCTGGCTGCGCGCCTGGCCCCGAACCTCGGAGTCGACCCGGTCACGCAGGCTGAGCGCCAGCGGTACGCCAAGCGCAATCAGGGCTAGCAGCAGCACGTAGGCGAGCGCCAGCAGCAGGGTGGCCCGCAGGGTTATGGCTTCTCACCTTCCCGCTCCGGCGCGGCGAAGCGGAAGCCGACGCCGCGCACCGTCTCGATGTAGGCCGGGTGATTCGGACTGTCGCCGAGCTTCCGTCGCAGCCATCCGATGTGGACGTCGAGCGTCTTCGTCGAGCCGAACCAGTTGACGTCCCAAACCCTTGCCATCAGGTCCTCACGCGTTACGACGCGCCCCGCGTTGCGCATCAGCTCGGCCAGCAGGTCGAACTCTTTGCGAGAGAGGTCGAGCTCCGTGCCGCGCAGGCGGGCGACCCTCGCGGCCGGGTCGAGTTCGACCGCACCGACTGTGACCGGTTTGGCGCCGGCGCCGTCCCGGCTGCCGCTGCGTCGCAGCACCGCGCGGATTCGCGAGATCACCTCAGCGGCGCTGAACGGCTTGACGACATAATCGTCGGCCCCGAGCTCGAGCCCGACGATCTTGTCCATCTCGGTCCCGCGCGCCGTCAGCATCACGATCGGCACGTCGGACCGTCGCCGCAGCTCACGACAGACGTCGCGCCCATCCCCGTCGGGGAGGGCGAGGTCGAGCATCACGAGATCCGGTTCGGCCTCGGCGGCAAGTTGCAGCGCCCCGGCGGCGGTCCCCGTCACGACCGGCTCGAAGCCCGCCCTGCGCAGCGCCTCTGCGAACGGCTCGGAGATCGAACTCTCGTCCTCGACGACGAGGATCCGCCCGCCGGGCGCCGCTTGAGTGGCCATGCGCCAACTGTAGCGGCGCATTTGGGCAGGACCGCTGCCGCGCAACCAGGTTTTGCCAAGCCTTTACCCGAGCCTTGGCTTGCCTTGGGGAGCGGTCTCCGAGAATGCGACGCAACTTCGGTCAGGAGGTAATCACTCGTGAAGAGCATCAAGACGCGAATCGCAGCGGCAGCCACCATCCTCGGTCTCGGTGGACTCACCGGGCTGGCGCTCAGCGCCGGTCATCAGAAGCAAGCGTCGCCGGTGGCGACGAAGCCTCTCGTGCGTACCAAGGTCATCCATCGCACGATCCGCGTCACCAAGCACGTCAAACCGAAACGCCCGGCTGGAGCGATGCCGGCCGGCGCTGCCGCCGGCACCGCTGGATATTCGGGATATGCCGGCACGCCAAGTGCCACCACGGGTTCCTCGTCGGTCGGGTCTTCTTCTTCTTCTTCTTATGAAGCGGCGCCGGTCACGACCTCGACCAGCGGCGCGTCTTCCACAGGTTCGGCCTCTGCTCCCGTCGTGACTCATACAAGCGGTGGCGGCGGCGGCGCAAGCTCCCCCGTGACCACCGCGACGAGCGGCGGTGGCGGCGGTGGCGGCGAGGGCGAGCATGAGAGTGAGCACGGCGGTGACTGAGCGACCCAGCACGAGAGGGAGCGCGATGAGTGAGACCGCGACAAGCGTCCGAGGCGGTGGCGCGCCCGATCGGGCGCGTGCCCGCCGACCGAGCTTCGCTCCGGTCTTCTGGGGCTCGATCGCCCTCTTCGCGATCCTGTTCGCCTTCCTGACCTACCAGCTCACCAGCGGCCGCGATCCGTCGCTGAGCACCGCGGCGAGTGGGTTATCCCGCCCCGTCATCACGCGAAAGATCGTCAGGCGCCGCATCGTCACGACCGTCGTCCCGACGCCTGGGTCCACCAGCTACACCAGTGGCCCGACCACCACCAGCTCGGCACCTCTCGTTTCCTCATACGGCTCGGGTGCTGTAGTCACGGGGGCGTCATGAACGAACACGACGTCGTCTTCGATGCGATGGGTTCCCATGTGCGGCTGCTGATCGGCGAGCCGGGGCCGGGGATGGCCCCGGCGCCGGCTGCGGCGGAGCGGGCACGCGCCTTCGTGGTCGAGTTCGACGCGGCTCTCTCGCGCTTCAAACCGGAGAGCGAGCTCTGCGCCCTGAACGCCGACCCCCGTGGCTGCGTTCCGGCATCGGAACTGTTGCGGCAGGCGGTGAAAGCGGGACTCTCGGCCGCCGAGCTCAGCGGCGGTCTCGTCGACCCGACCCTGACCGATCAGATCGAGTCGGCCGGCTACACCGGTTCGCGTGCGGGGGTGCCGGGAGCACCGCTGGGCGCAGCCCTGGCCGAGGCCCCATCCCGCAAGCCCGCGAGTCCCAACCCCGAGGCGCGCTGGCGATCCCTTCAGGTCGATGACACGGCGGAGACGATCACACGGCCGCCCGGTCTCCGCTTCGATACAGGCGGGACAGGGAAGGGCCTCGCCGCGGACCTGATCGCAAGCCAGCTGCGCGGCTACTCACGCTTCATCGTCGACTGTGGTGGGGATATCCGGATCGGCGGCGCCGATGCCCTGGTCCGGCCCTACGAGGTCTTCGTCGAACATCCCCTGACCGGGGAGCGGGCCCATGTGCTGCGACTTGGCTCTGGAGCGGTCGCGACCTCCGGTCTGAACGTGCGGATATGGCGCGGCGACAACGGTCGCTATGCGCACCATCTACTCGACCCCGCGACCGGCGAACCGGCTTGGACCGGTCTGATCGGGGCGACCGCGCTGGGGGATACGGCCGTCGAGGCCGAGACCTTCTCCAAGGCAGCTCTTCTCTCCGGGCCGGAGCGCGGCCGGAAGGTCCTGGCCGAGCACGGTGGACTGCTGGTCCACGACAGCGGCTGGGTCGAGTCCGTAGGTCCGCTGAGCGTCAAGCCGCGTGTCCGCTTGCCGGATCTCACGACAGGGGGGATGGCGGAATGACCGCCACATCGACTGCTCTGCACGGGGCGGCCACGACCCTGCAGACCCATGGCTGGTGGCTGGCCAGTCGCGCCTCGGGCCTTGTCGCGCTTGTCCTGGTGACGATCTCAGTTGGCCTGGGCCTGGCGATGGCCGGCAAGGTGATGCGGCGGCCCGGGCTCTCGCGCAAGCTGCTGACGATCCACGAGCACACGGCCCTGGCGGGCCTCGTTGCGATCGCCATCCACGGCATCACCCTGCTCGGCGATCCCTGGCTCAATCCCGGCGTCGCCGGAATCACAGTCCCGTTCACGATGGGTTACCGGCCGCTGGCGACGGGCCTCGGCATTCTCGGCGGCTATCTGGCCGCGCTGCTCGGGCTCAGCTTCTACCTGCGACGGCGGATCGGCGCCAAGCTCTGGCGGAAGGCCCACCGGGCGACCGTGCTGGTCTACGTGCTCGGGCTGACTCACGCCTTCACTGCCGGGACGGACGCCTCGACCGTCTGGTTCCGCTGGTGGGTGTTGATGACAGCCCCTGTCATCGGCGGGCTCTTCGTCTACCGAGTCTTCGCTGGGGGTGCGAAGCGCGCCACGAGGCCTGACCGGGCACACGAACACGCCCGGCAGCGCCTCGGCGGCGCGGAGCTGCCACAGGCGGCGCGGCGCGAGCGCGCTCCCCATCTCCGACCTATCCCTGCAGCAGAGGAGGCGTAATGAAGGACAACGGTGTTCTGATCGTTGGCGGTGGGCTGGCGGCGCAGCGATGCGCCGAGGCTCTGCGGCGGCGCGGCTATGACGGTCCCGTGCGGATGGTCTGCGCCGAGCCCGAGCCGCCCTACGACCGCCCGCCGCTCTCCAAGGAGCTGCTGGCGGGAAAGATCGAAGAGGAGGAGCTCGCCTACCGGCCTGCCTGGTGGTATCGGGAGAAGGATGTGGAGCTGTTGCTCGGCGTTCGGGCCGAGGCCCTCGATCCGATCACGCGGCTGGTGAGGCTCGACTCCGGTGAGGAGCTGCGCTACGAGAAGCTGCTGGTCGCGACCGGTGGCGCGGCCCGGCGCCTACCGTTTCTCGAGGGCTACGAGAACGTCCATTACCTGCGCACCCTTGACGATGCCCGTCATCTACGCAATGGACTGAAGGCCGGCGCCCGTTTGGTCGTGGTCGGGGCCGGCTTCATCGGCCAGGAGGTTGCGGCGACGGCGCGCCATCTCGGCGTCGAGGTAACCATGATCGAGGCTCTGGAGACCCCGCTCCTGCCGATCCTCGGCAAGGAGATGGGTGGGTGGTTCGGCGGGCTGCACAGCGATCAGGGCGTGCGCGTGCTGACCGGCGCGATGCTCGAGGGGGCGCGCGGCAATGGCGCTGTCGAGGAGCTTGTTCTGGCAGACGGCACCAGGCTCGGCTGCGACGCCGTCGTGGTCGGTGTCGGCACGGCGCCGGCGGCCGGTTGGCTCCGGGGCAGTGGGCTCGACGAGAAGGGCGTTCGAACCGATGCGGCGGGTCGCACCGAGGTTCCGGCGGTCTTCGCCGCCGGCGATGTCTCCGTGCCCTTCGACCCGCGCTTTGGTGTCCATGCCCGAACGGAGCACTGGGATGCCGCCGCGTGGCAGGGTGTTGCGGTGGCCAAGACGATGCTTGGCGAATACCCCGGCACGCCGCCTTTGCCCAGCTTCTGGAGCGACCAGTACGGGTTGCGGATCCAGTACGTGGGACACGCTCATCACGCTGACGCGGTCGTCTTCGAGGGCGATCTCGACAGCCGTGATTTCGAGGCGGTCTTCACGCGCTCCGGGGTTCCGATCGCCGGCCTGACCGTGGGCCGGCCGCGCTCGATCCCAACGCTGCGGAAACGAATCGAGCGCGGGCACTGGCCCGCGACGGCGAGAAAGGAGGTGGTGGCATGAGCTACGTCCCGGTGGTCGACCCCAACGAGTGCAGTGCCCACGGCGATTGCGTCGAGGTTGCGCCAGAGGTCTTCCGGCTCGATGACGTCGCGGTCGTGATCGGCTCCGGTCCCGCGGAGCTGATCCTCGAGGCGGCGGAGGCCTGTCCCGCGGTTGCGATCTCAGTCGTCGACAGCGAGACAGGGGAGACCATCTTCCCGTGACCAGACAGCGATTGGTGAGTTGACCCCGCCATGGCATGGTCAACCCACCGACCGCGGTCGCGTGGATGGCCTTTGCAAGGATTCGCTAATCATTCGCTAAGCTTTCGCACATCTGTCTGGGCGGGGAGTTGCGCTCCCGGCGGAGCGC
>JBAVGD010000005.1:0-5526 GCA_049684635.1 Solirubrobacterales bacterium
GGGTGAATGACTTGCCGGCGTCCTTCTCCAGCGCCGCCCGCCAGGTGAGCAGCCGGGCGGCCTCGATCTGGGCGGAGAGGTCGGCGATCTTCGCCTGGATCGCCTGAAACTTGGAGATGGCCTGGCCGAATGCCTGGCGCTCCTTGGCATAGGCAATCGCCTCGTCGAGCGCGCCCTGCGCGAGGCCCACTCCCATCGCCGCGACCCCGATCCGGCCGCCGTCGAGGATGTGGAGGAAGTTCTTGAAGCCGTCCCCGCGGCGCCCCAGCAGGTTGGCCTCCGGGACCCGGCAGTCCTCGAAGGAGAGCGGGCGCGTGTCGGACGCGTTCCAGCCCATCTTGCGGTAGGGCTCCCCGGCCACGTAGCCGGGCGTGCCGTTGGGGACGATCAGGTTGGAGATCTCCTTGCGGCCATTGCCGTCGCCGGTGACCGCCGTGATCGAGACGCAACCCGAGATGTCTGTCCCGGAGTTGGTGATGAACTGCTTGGCGCCGTTGACCACCCACTCGCCGTCCTCGAGCTTCGCGCTGGTGCGCACGTTGCCGGCATCTGAGCCTGCCTCGGGCTCGGTCAGCCCGAATGCGGCGAGCTGCTTGCCGCTGCAGAGCTGGGGCAGCCACTCGGCCTTCTGCTCGTCGCTGCCCCAGAGGTAGATGGGCATCGTCCCCAACGAGGTGTGAGCCGCCATCGTGATGCAGACCGAGGAGTCGATCCGGGCCATCTCTTCGACCGCGAGGACGTAGGAGAGCGTGTCGGCCCCACCACCGCCGTACTCCTGCGGAAAGGGGATGCCCATCAGGCCCAGCTCGCCCATCTTGGCGACGATCTCGTAAGGGAACCGCTTCTCGCGATCCAACTCCCCCGCCACCGGCGCAACCTCCTGCCGGGCGAAATCCCTGACCGTTTCCCGCAGCAGCCTCTGCTCGTCGCTCAACCCGAAGTTCATGCCGGCAGCCTATTGCGCCGGTCGGGAGGGCCGGGGTGCCCCTCCCGCGCAGCGGCGTCCTCTTTTTCGCCTCGATCGCGTCCTCGGACGGCCGCGGCGTCAGAGGCGAAAAACCCAGCAAGCGGGAGGGGCACCCCGGCCCTCCCCAACGCCAGCGCTACAGCTGCAGGCTCTTGACCTGCAGCAACTCCTCGATCGCGTAGCGCCCGTTCTCGCGACCGTGGCCGGACTGCTTGTAGCCGCCGAACGGGGCGATCGGGTTGTAGGCGCCGCCGTTGATCTCAATCTGCCCCGTGCGGATGCGCCGGGCGACGCGGATTGCCCTGTCGGTGTCCGCCGACCAGACGCCGCCGGCCAGGCCGTAGACGGTGTCGTTGGCGATCCGCACCGCGTCGTCCTCGTCGTCATAGGGCTGTATCACCAGCACCGGGCCGAAGATCTCCTCCTGCGCGATGGCCATCTCAGGCGTGACGTCGGAGAAGACGGTGGGGCGGACGAAGAAGCCACGGTCGAGCCCCTCGGGGGGCGCCGCGCCGCCGGTCAGCAGCTTCGCTCCTTCCGCCTCCCCCTTCTCGATGTAGCCGCGGACCCGCTCCCGCTGGACGTCGGAGACGAGCGGCCCCAGTCGCGTTGCGTCCTCGAACGGGTCACCGGGAGTGAAGCTCTCGGCCGTCTGCGCTGCAAGTTGCTCGGCTTCCGCGAGCTTCTCACGGGGAACGAGCATGCGGGTCAGCGCGCTGCAGGTCTGCCCGGAGTTGAGGAAGCACTTGGCGACGCCGTCGGGCACGGCCCTCTGCAGGTCGGCGTCGTCGAGGATCACATTCGGGGACTTGCCACCCAGCTCCATCGCGACCGGCTTCACCGTCGCCGAGGCAAGCTCGGAGACGCGCCGCCCGGCGCGGGTCGAGCCGGTGAAGGAAACCATGTCGACGCCGGGATGGCCGGCAATCGCCTCGCCCACCACCGGCCCGGTCCCCGTCACCAGATTGAAGACGCCCGCGGGCAAGCCGGCGGCCTCGATCACCTCGGCGAGGATGAAGGCGTTGAGCGGGACCACCTCGCTCGGCTTGAGCACGACCGTGCAGCCGGCGGCGAGCGCAGGCGCAACCTTGGCGGCAATCTGGTTCAGCGGGTAGTTCCAGGGGGTGATCGCGCCGAGCACGCCGATCGGCTCCCGCAGGACCTTGGAGTTGCCGATCTCCTCCTCCCAGACGACCTCCTCCATCAGCTTTGCGGTTGCGGCGAAGTGCCCGGCCGGCAGTCCGGCCTGGATGATCTTGCTCAGCTTCAGGGGCATGCCCAGCTCCTGGGCGATCGTCGCGGCGATCTCGTCCGAGCGCTCGCCGAGGCCGGCGGCGATCGCTTCCAGGTAACCGGCGCGCTCCTGACGCGGCGTCTGCGACCAGGAGTCAAAGGCCTCGCGGGCGGCGCGCACGGCGCGGTCGGCGTCCTGCGGCGTGCAGGCCGGGATCCTTCCCATCACCTCCTCGGTCGTCGAGTTGACGACCTCGATCGTCTCCGAGCCCTCCGGCTCGACCCACTCGCCGCCGATGAAGATCCTGTCTCTGACCTGAAGCTCTGCCGCAGTAGCCATCTCACTCCTCCTCGCTGGACCGATCACCCTGAATCATTGCGCGACTGGAAACTTGACCCCCCTATAGCGGGGTCAAGTGACCAATCGCCAGCGCAAATGCCCCTCGGCGAGATCACTTGAACGATTGCGCTGCCATTGGGGCAACGCTCAGCCGAGCTGCCCGGAGAGCTGGCGGGCGAGCTCGACCAGCAGGCGGACGCCGTAGCCGCTGGCGTCGTTACCGGTGTACTCGCGGCCGACATCCCAGGCGGTGCCGGCGATGTCGACGTGAGCCCACGGGGTCTCACCGACGAACTCCTCGAGGAAGGAACCGGCGTAGATCGTGCCGGCCTTGCGCTTCGCGGAGGCGTTGGTGAGGTCGGCGACCGTGCCCCTGGTCAGGTCCTTGTACTCGGGGTGGAGGGGCAGGCGCCAGACCAGCTCGCCGGTGGCCTGCCCGGCCTTCTCGACCTCACCGGCCAGCCCATCGTCGTTGGAGATGACCGCCGCGTAGGTCGACCCCAGGGCGACCAGCACGGCGCCCGTGAGGGTCGCAAGATCGACGACCCGCTCCGCCCCCAGCTCCACCGCGTAGGCCAGGGCATCGGCGAGGATCAGCCGGCCCTCGGCGTCGGTGTTGTTGATCTCGACGGTCTTGCCGTTGTACTGCGTGATGACGTCGCCCGGCTTGATCGCCGTTCCCGACGGCATGTTCTCGGTCGCCGGAACGACCGCCACCAGGTCAACCGGAAGAGCAAGTTCGGCGATCGCGCCGACGGCCTCCAGGACGGCGGCGGCGCCCGACATATCCATCTTCATCTCGTGCATCGAGGCCGACGGCTTCAGGGAGATGCCGCCGGTATCGAAGGTGACCCCCTTGCCCACCAGGCCGAGAGTGGGACCGGAGCTGCCCCCCGCGTAGCGCAGCACGATCAGCTTCGGCTCCTCGGCGGTCCCCTGGCTGACCGCAACAAGGCCACCCATCTTCTTTGCGGCGATCTCCTCGCGGCCCAGCACCTCGAGGGTGACGGCGTCGCTGCCGGCGGCGATCTCGCCGGCGCGATCGGCAAGGTAGGAAGGGGTGGCGACATTGGATGGCAGGCTCTGCAGGTCGCGAGCGCGGTTCTGCGCCTCGGCGCAGACGCGGGCGGCCTCCGCGGCTGTGGCGTGCTCCGTTGGTGCCAACAGAGTCAGCGACTGGAGCCGGCGCGGGGAAGGGTCGTCGGGATCGGCGTTGCGGAATCGGTCGAAGCGGTAGGCAGCCAGAATCGTGCCGGTGACAAGCGCTTCTATGGTGGCGGCGTCGGGGAGCACGGCGGTGTTCCAAGGGAAGATCCAGGCAAGCGAGGTGGCCTCTAGACGCGCCGCCTCCTTTGTGGCCAGCGCCGCCACCACCCGGGCGCGCTCCACAGTCATCTCGTCCCGCTTGCCTAACCCAACCACCAGGGCCCGGTCGGGCTGATCGGGGTGCAGGAGGGTGGTCTTCTTGAATGAGCCCTTGGCGCCCGCAGCGCCCCGGGCTCCGGCCAGCCCCTCCGGCAGCTCCTCGCCATCGAAGAGGCCAATGACCGCGAGGTCAGCCTGGACCTCGGCGAGCGACTGGTCTCGGACGTGGATCTCCATGGGCGGCAGTCTAGGGCGCGCCTGACTGCAGGCGGTCACGCCGTGTGTGTTGGCGATCGACAGCGGCATCCCGCTATCGTCCCGAGCAGGGCCATGCGGCCCATCCGAGCCGAGACCCGGCACAAACACGACAGAAAGGCCGCCAGATGCCCAGCACAGTCATTCTCGGAACCGCACGCACGCCCTTCGGCAAGATGGGCGGAATCCTCTCCTCGCTCGCCGCAACCGACCTCGGCGGCCATGTGATCGAGGCGGCTCTGGAGCGCGCCGACGTAGACCCCGAGCAGGTTCAGCAGGTCGTCTTCGGCCAGGTGCTGCAGGCCGGCCAGGGCCAGATTCCCTCGCGGCAGGCGCAGATCAAGGGTGGCATCCCGAAGGAGGTTCCCTCCGAGACCATCAACAAGGTCTGTGCGTCGGGCATGCGGTCGCTGGGAATTGCCGACATGGCGATCCGGGCGGGCGACACCGAGGTCGCGGTGACCGGCGGTATGGAGTCGATGAGCCAGGCGCCCTACCTGCTGCCCGGCGCTCGCTTCGGCTTCCGCATGGGCGACGTCGATGCAATCGATGCGATGACCCACGACGGCCTTACGAACCCCTTCACCGAGCAGCAGATGATCAATGAGGCGAGCGAGGTTTCGAACGAGCTCGAGATCACCCGTGCCGACATGGATCGCTTCGCCGAGCGCTCGCACCGCCTCGCGGCCGAGGCGACCGACGCGGGCCGCCTCGCCGAGGAGATCGTCGGCGTCACCGTCAGGTCGCGTAAGGGCGAGAGCACGGTGGAGACCGACGAGGCGATCCGTTCCGACACGACGATCGAGGTGCTGGCCAAGCTGAAGGCGATTGGCGGCGACGATGCCACCCACACCGCCGGCAACGCACCCGGCGTCAACGACGGCGCCGGTGCCGTCGTTGTCGCGTCGGAGGAGTGGGCCGCCGGGGAAGGGCGGACGCCGATCGCACGGGTTCTCTCCTACGGAACCGTCGCCGACGACTTCGCATACCTGGCGCGAACGCCCGCCGGGGCCGCCAAGCAGGCGCTGGAGAAGATCGGCATGAGCCCCGAGGACGTCGACCTCTGGGAGATCAACGAGGCGTTCGCGTCGGTCGCCCTGAACTCGATGCGGATGCTCGGAATCGACGAGGACAAGGTCAACGTCAACGGCGGCGCTATCGCGCTGGGCCATCCGATCGGGGCCTCCGGCTCACGCATCATCGGCGCTCTCGTGCATGAGCTGCGTCGCCGTGGGGGTGGCCTCGGATGCGCCGCGATTTGCAGCGGGGGCGGGCAGGGCGACGCCATCGTCCTCGAGGTCTCAGCCTGAGCTGAAGAAGAGCTGAGGCCCCGGTTCACCGGACCTCGGGTCGCTCGCGTTTTCTG
>JBAVGD010000006.1:0-5766 GCA_049684635.1 Solirubrobacterales bacterium
GCGATCTGTGAGGCCGCCGGCCCCATCGCCAGAGCCTGTTCGGCGCCCTCGACGGTCTTCGCGATGCTGGCACCGGAGAGCGTCTGCACGACGCCCTGCGAGACAAGGATCAGGCCGACGATCACCGAGAGCGGCAATAGCACGTAGTAGAGGCTGCGGGTCAGGTCCTGCCAGAAGTTGCCGAGGCCCGGGCCGCTGCGACCGATGATGCCGCGGATGAAGGCGAGCAGGACGCAGATGCCGACGGCCGGCGTGACGAAGTTCTCCACCGTCAGCCCGGCCATCTGCGAGAAGTAGGTCAGCGTCGTTTCGCCGCCGTAGTACTGCCAGTTGGTGTTGGAGACGAAGGACGAGGCGGTGCTGAAGCTGACGTCCCACGGCCCCGAGTGGAAGCCTTCGGGGTTGAACGGGTGGATGCCCTGGGTGCGCAGGATCAGGTAAAGCGCGATCCAAGAGAAGACTGAGAAGAGGACGAGGCTCTTGGCGTATGCCTTCCAATCGTGTTCCTCGGTGGGATCGACGCGCAGCACCCGGTAGGTGAATCTCTCCACCGGTCCGAGGACCGGGCTGAGGAAGACACGCTCGCCGGTGAAGACCCGCGCCATGTATTTGCCCAGCAGCGGCGTGAGCGCAATCACCACGCCGATGAAGATGGCGACCTGAAGCCAGCCCTGTGCCATTAGAGCTTCTCACCGCGCAGCAGCGCGTAACAGAGATAGACGAAGACGAGTGCCGAGGCGATCAGGCCGAAGATGTCGGCGCCGCTGAGCGCGGCGATTGGGAGCGCGCTCATATCCGGTCGATCAGATCGATCGCCCAGTAGACGAGAGCGAAGAGTCCCACCGAGAGCGCGATCGCAAAAACGTCCGCGAGCGGGCTGCCGCCGCCGGGAAAGATGTCTGCGAGAACCGGGAGCACGTCTTGATCATGCGCCCAAACCCCTCAAGGCCGCATGAATCAAAGCCGTTTTCCATACAGGTTTTGTGAATTCCGCTACGGCCGGGCCAGAGGTAGGGAATCAGGGCGACCAAGAGGCACCCGAGCGCCACCTGGGGACTGATGAGGCCGAGTATCGCCCCGCCCTAAGCGGCGAAGCGATAGCCGACGCGTGGGTCGGTGAGGACGTAGCGGGGACCGTCCTCGGGCTCGATCTTGCGGCGCAGGTTGGCGATGTGGGCGCGCAGGACTTGGAGGTCGTCGGCGTACTCCGGCCCCCAGACCTCGACCAGCAGCGCCCGGTGGGTCATCAGCTTGCCGCGGTTTCGCGCCAGGGCGCGCAGCAGCTCGAACTCGGTCGCCGTGAGGCGAACCGTCTCGCCGTCGCGCCAAACGCTGTGGCCGGCCAGGTCGATCTTCAGGCCCTCGGCCTCGATCAGCGGTTCGGCGCTCTCGGGCGTTGCCCGCCTCATCACCGCCTCCAAGCGAGCGACCAGCTCCGGTGGGCCGAACGGCTTGGTCACGTAATCGTCGGCTCCCGCCGAGAGCGCTCGCACCTTCGCCTCCTCCTCGCCGACTGCCGAGAGGACGATGATCGGCATCTCACTCCACTCGCGCAGCCGTTCGGTGACCGCAACCCCATCGAGGTCGGGCAGCATCAGATCGATGATCGCCGCCTCAGGCGGCCGGACCGATGCCTGGTCGAGTGCCTCCTCGCCGCTGGTTGCGGGAACGACCTCATAGCCCGCATCGCGAAGAATGACCTGCAGCCCCCTGACGATCTGAGCTTCGTCGTCGCAGACGAGAACCCGCGGCTTGCCGCTCACGAGCCATCTCCCACTGGAAACGCGACGACGAAGGTGCTTCCCTGCCCGGGGACCGACTCGAAGGTGATCTCGCCACCGTTTGCCTCGATGAAGCCTTTGGCGATCGCGAGGCCGAGTCCGACCCCTCCCGAGTCGGCCGGACCCGTGGAGTAGAAGGGTTCGAAGATGTGCTTTCGATCTGACTCGGGAATGCCTGGGCCCTGATCGACCACACGCACCACGACCTTCGGGCCGATTTGTCGGGAGCGCACCAATACAGGTTTGCCGTTGCCGTGACGGACCGCGTTCTCCAGCAGGTTGGCGAAGGCCCGTTCGAGCTGCGCGCCATCAACGCTGAGAGACGGAAGCACGTCGTCGATCGCCAAGCGAACCTTCTCTTGGCCAGGTCCAACCGAGCGCCGCGCTGCCTCCAGCAGCTCGCCAACCTCGACCCGCCCGCGGTGGGGCTCGGCCTTGCCGGATTCCAACCTGGAGACGTCGAGAAGGTTCTCAACCAGCCGCGACAGTCGTCTCCCCTGCTGAACGACAGCGTCGCTTAGGTCACGGCGCTCCTCCGGGGTTGCGCTCGGCGAGCCCAGCGCCGCTCCGGTGGTGATCATCGAGGTCAGAGGCGTCCGCAGATCGTGAGAGACGGAGCGTAAGAGCGCCGTCTTCAGCTCGTCGCTGCGGCGAAACGCCTCGGCCTCAATGATCTCGGCCTGCATCCGGTCGCGCTCCCCAGAGAGAACCTCCAGATCGGAAAGCGCGCGATCGGTCTCCTCTCGGCGCCGCTCGGCCTCCGCCGTCCTGGCTCGCGCGAAGCCGGCGAGCGTGCTGCTCATCGCGGCGACGATCGCGAAGACGACGAAAGCCACGACGTCGCGACTGTCGGAGATCGTGAGCTGGCCGACCGGAGGGATGTGGAACCAATTGAACGCGAGCGCGCTCAGCAGCGCGGTCAGCAGGCCGAGCCGCAAGCCCCAGATCGTGGCGATGACGAGGACGCCCGGGATGTAGACGATGCCGAGCGACACCGCCGGGGCGACCGACTTCAGCGGATAGACGATCAGGGTGCTGACTGCGGCCACCGCGACCGCCGCGGCGATTCCGAGCCAGGTAGGCGGCGGCTCGGCAGTTAGTCTCACGGAGAGTCGGAGTTTCGATTCCACCTTCTCTATCTTCGCGCCAACGGAGGGACCAAGCGCCGGACAGCATGAACGTTGGTCTGTGGAACGCGCGGTTCGTCACCTCGTATTGGCAGTCGAAGCGTCGCGGGGGAACCCGGAGGGGAACGAAAGGGGGCGAAAGCAGCCCCTACGGAGGGGGAACTGTCGCAGTGGGCCGCCCGGCGCTCAAGGTTGAGGTGGGCGCGACCGATGGGGCCACGTGCGTGAGGGAGAGCAAACCCACATCGGACGATTCTTCGATCGTCATCCGCTTCCCCTGCGTGCGCTTGCCGTGGTCGCGTTGCTCTGGGGACTCGCCTACCTGACCTGGCGATTTGGCTGGAGTGGCGAAGGGACCAATCCGGTCGTCTTCACGATGCTGCTGGTGACCGAGGTCTACGGCCTCTGGGCGCTTGGCACGCTCACCTGGTACTCATGGTCGCGCCCGCCGGCCGTGCGACCACCGGCGACGCCCGGGCGCACTGTCGACGTCTACGTCTGTACCTACGACGAGCCGGTCGAGGTCGTCGCGGCCACGCTGGCCGGATGCCGTGCGCTCACCTATCCGCACACGACCTGGCTGCTCGACGACGGGCGTCGGCCTGAAATGGAGGAGCTTGCCGAGGCGGCTGGGGCGCGCTACCTGACCCGTCCCGACAACTTCCACGCCAAGGCGGGCAACATCAACGCGGCGCTGCCCCGCACCGACGGCGAGCTGGTGCTGATGCTCGACGCGGACCACGTGCCGATGCCGGACGCGCTCGACGCCATGGTCGGCTATTTCGACGACGAGCACGTCGCCCTGGTGCAGAGCCCCCACGACTTCTTCAATCACGATTCCGTCCAGCACTACGTGGTCGGCCGGCACGAGCAGTCGCTGTTCTACCGGGTCATCTGCCCGGGTAAGAACCGCCATGGCGCCGCCTACTGGTGCGGCTCGGCGGCGGTGCTGCGGCGCGAGGCGCTGCTCGATATCGGCGGGGTGGCCACCGAGACGATCGCCGAGGACTTCCACACGACGATCCGCCTGCAGCGTTACGGCTGGACCAGCCGCTATCACGACGAGGTGCTGGTGCAGGGACTGGCACCGCACGATCTCGACGGCTACCTGCTGCAGCGCGACCGCTGGGCGCGCGGCAACCTGGCCGTCTTCAGGTTGCCGGAGTCTCCACTGCGGGCTCGCGAGCTGCGGCCGCTGCAGCGCCTCTCCTATTTCGCCAGCCTCGCCGCCTACCTGGCACCCCCCATGCGTCTCCTGCTGCTGGCCACCCTGGGACTCGTGCTGTGGACCGGCGAGCTGCCGATGAAGATCAGCGTGCCGGCCCTGGCGGCCCTCTGGCTCCCCTATCTTGCGCTCAATCTCAGCGCCGGCTCGGCGCTCGCACGCGGCTACATGAAGATCGGTGAGTCGGCCCACTACGAGCTGCTGACGATGGAGATCTACACCCGCGCACTGCGGTGCATGTTCATACCGAGCCACACCGCGTTCAAGGTAACTCCCAAGCAGGGCCGTGACGGCGGCGGCCTGGCCGCCGTGGGAAAGCTGCACCTGGTCCTCGTCGCGGCAGTCGTGCTGGCCGGAGGGACCGTGCTGCGCCTGCTTGACCTGGCGGGCGTGGGACCGCTGCCGGACCTGCCCGGCATCGCCGCGATCGTCGTCCCCCTGCTGGGCTTGATCGAGCTGCGCCGCGTCCTGGGCACAATCCTCGCCGTGGGCCGGCGGCAGCAGCGGCGTCACGTCTACCGCTTCGAGGGCGCCGCGCCGGCGCACTGCTTCACCGATGGCGGACATGTCAACGGTGTTCTGGTCGATGCCAGCGCGGCTGGGATGGGCCTGGTGACCGATGCACCGCTCCTCCCCGGGTCGCGCCCGGCTGTGCTGCTCGAGCTGGAGGATGCAACCGGGAAGGTGCACGAGGTAGCCGCAAGGGCCGAGGTCCGCTCCTGCCGCGAGGTGGACGGTCGCTACCTGATCGGCGCGATGTTCGAGGAGATCGGCCCGGCGTCGCGGATGCAGCTGATGGAGTGGTGCTATGTCGTCTGCAGCCATGAGCGACTCCGCGGTCACCGGCCGGCAGCCCCCGCGCCTGAATCCGAGATGATCGTGATGCCGCTCGGAGCCGCCCGCCGGCCCAGGCTTAGAAAGCTCTCAGAAGTCGCTTAGTCGTCGTTTAGCGGTCCGACCGACACTTCCGGCATGCGCACGTTGCGACCTGGTGCCGCACTTTTCCCGCTGCGCCTCTTCCTCGGGCTGACATTCGTCTACGCGGGGATCCAGAAGCTGACGGATCCCGGCTTCCTGCATTCGGGTGCGCCCACCTACATAGGAACCCAGCTGCATGACTTCGCCGCCGGAACGCCCGGGGGCTTCCTGCTGCGAACGTTTGCCATTCCCCATCCGGCGCTTGCCGGTATCGGGGTTGCCGTCTTCGAGATCGTGGTTGGCCTGCTCATCGCGGCCGGATTGAAGACCCGCTTGGCGGCGGCAGCGGGCCTGAGCCTGAATCTCGTCTTCTTCCTGACGGCGAGCTGGCATACCACGCCCTACTTCCTTGGCTCCGACATCGTCTTCGTGTTTGCCTGGCTTCCGTTCGTCCTCGCGGGACCGGCCGACCAACCGGCTCTCGACAACGTCCTCGAGAACCCGCCGGAGTCGCTGATCCGGCGCACGCGGCTCTACCCGCCCGATCCCGATGTCGCGATCGCCGAGGTCGACCCGAGAACCACGCGACGCGTTCTGCTTGCCGAGTTCGTTACCGCCGGCCTGACCATCGCCGGGATCTCGGCGCTGCTGAAAGGCTCGTACACCGGCCCGATCGAGAAGGCGCGAGCGCTGGTCAGCGGCGGCGGCTCCGCCC
>JBAVGD010000007.1:0-17884 GCA_049684635.1 Solirubrobacterales bacterium
GAATTCGGCCTCGCTTTTGAAGCTCTGCTTTTTGAGCGTCTTGAGTTCTTCGGCGATTTCCTTTTCGGCCACCGAGATCCCCAGGTCATTCGCCTCGCCTTCCAGCCAAGAATCCTGAAGCAGCGTAGTCAGCGCCGTTTTCCTCAGTTCTTCGTACTGTTCGTCACCTGGCTTGGGGGGCGGTTTGATTCCCGATTGCGCGACGGCCTGGTCAAAGGCATGCTGCAGATCGGCTTCGGTGATCGTTCCGGCATCGCCGGGAGCGCCTTCGACGATTGCGGCGTCTCCGGAGCCGAGGCTCCGGTGCCCGATCCCCACCGCAATGGCGACAGCGACGAAGAGGATGGCGAAAACCGCACCGAAGAGCAGCAGGCCAAGGCGACGGACGGCCGCCGGCCCTGGGGACTGCCGAGCCGCGGCGCTCCTATCCCTCGTAGACGTGCGTCTCCTGCTGCTCTGCTTCCGACTCCTGCCCTGCTTCCGGCTCACGAGGCGGGCAGCATATCCCCTTGGCGCCACGGGCACGGGGGTGCCCGAGACAACTATTCAGCCGGCGGAACGATGCCTTCCGGCAGGCCGCCTTCGGCTGCGCCTTCGTTTTCCCCTCCGGCCGGGTGCGGGCGTTGAGCCAGCGGTTTGCCCTTCGGTTCCAGCGGGGTCACCGTTCCCGGCAGCGCCGGAACCAGCTGGTACACGGGCGCCGGGCAAGCTTCGGGCAGACCGCCTTTCGGGTGCGCTTCGTAGCAAGCTTCGGGCGCCGCCGAAGAATGTCCGCTGCCCTTGAAGTTGGCACAGCGTTCGATCGCATAGCCCGAGGCGCAAAAGGTTCGAGAGGTCCACTCGGTATTGAAGGTCCCGACGAAGCCGCTGAAGTATTCCTGTTCGAGCCGCTGGGCCAGAGTGCTTTCGATCTGCGATTCGACGACGCTCAGCGGCGAGGCGCTTTCCGCGGTTTCCCCTTCCACCTCGAAGACGGCGTAGCCACGCGGAGCCTTGATCGGCCCTTCAAGCTGTTTTTCCGGCGCGCTGAAGATCGCCGCGTTCAGCGGTTCTTCGAGGAGGCCTTCCTGCAGTCCACGCTGCAGGCCGCCGCTCTCTTTGGTGGTCGGTTCTTCGGAATATTTCTTCGCAATCTTCGTCCAGTTCCCCGCCGAATCGTCCTGACTCAAAGCTTCAAGGGCTTCCGTCGCTTTCTTGCTGTCTTTGTTGACGATCAAGCGAACATCCCGGCTGGGTTTCGTCGTGAACTGAGTCGCCTTGGCCGCTTCGTAGTAGTCGACGACTTCGCTGTGGCTCGGCTGCGGGGCTTTCCCTTTCAGCTGCGCCTGGAGTTCTTTGCTCAGTATCTGCAGCTTGACCCGTTCGTTGACGTCGGCGGGCGTGTAGTGCGATTCCTTGAGGAATTTCTTGAAATCGCCTTTCGACGGGAAGTTTTCTTTCTTCACTTTCTTCAGTTCCGCGGCGATTTCCTGATCGCTGACTTCGATGCCCCATTCGGCCGCGAGGCCCTGAATCCAGACCCCTTCAAGAACGGTTTGTAGAGCCGTTTTCTTCAGTTCTTCGTACTGTTCTTCGCCTGGCTTCGGAGGTTCTTCCTGACCCTGCTGGACGGCAATCAGCTCGAGTGAATGCTCGAACTCGGCTTCGGTGATCGTTCCAACGTCGCCTGAGACGCCTTCGACGATCACGACGTCTCCCGATCCAGGGGCTGGATGACCGACACCCTCGGCAATCGCGACGGCGACGAAAAGGGCAACGAAAGCGATGCCGAAGACCACCAGCCCGAGACGGCGTGCGGCCACCGGCCCGGACGCAACGCCCTTGCCCTTGCCAAACGCACGTCTCCTGCCCTGATCCCGACTCACGCCGCGGGCAGCATATCGACTGAATCCGGGCGGCCGGCGTCGCGCAGGGCCGCGGCCATGGCAAGCACAGCCGCGAGGCGCGCCGCCGGGTCCTCGGGGACCCGGACGGAGGCTGTTTTCTCCCTCCACTCGTACAGGGCGCCCTCCACCCTGCCACGCAAATCCGTGGCCTGCGCCGAGTCGAGCTCGACGCCGACGATGCTGAGACGCCCTCCGCGCAGCTCGACGCTGCGCGCCCCGGCAAGGCGCAGCTCGATCCTCGCCGTCTGCAGCGCCAGCAGGTTCTCGGCCGCGGCTGGGAGGGGACCGAAACGGTCCGCCAGCTCGTCGCGGATCGCTCGCAGCTCGCCCAGCTCGCGAGCGCCCGCGATCCGGCGGTGGATGTCGATCTTCGCCGCCTCGAACGGGATGAACGAGGCCGGCAGGTAGGCGTCCACCGGCACATCGAAGCGAAGTGGCTCCGCGCCGGCCTCATCCCCGTCCTTGCCGGCGGCATCTGCCACCGCCTCGTCGATCATCTGGCAGTACAGCTCGAAGCCGACGGCCGCGACATGACCGGACTGCTCCTCCCCCAGCAGGTCCCCTGCGCCGCGGATGTCGAGATCTCGCATCGCGATCTTGAAGCCGGAACCCAGCTCGGTGTGGTCCGCGAGCGTGGAAAGCCGCGCGGCCGCGTCCTCCGTCAGCGCCTCCGGCGACGGGTACAGCAGGTAGGCAAAGGCGCGCTCGCGCGAGCGTCCGACCCGGCCTCGGATCTGGTAGGCCTGGGCCAGGCCCAACCGGTCGGCGCGCTCGACGATCAGTGTGTTGGCGGTCGGGATGTCGAGGCCCGACTCGATGATCGTCGTCGTCACCAGGCAGTCTGCCTCGCCCCGCAGGAAGCGCAGCATCGTCTCCTCGAGCTGAGCCTCGTCGAGCTGGCCATGCGCTTCCGCAACCCGGGCCGCCGGGACGAGCCCGCGCAGCCGTTCGGCCACCTCGGGAAGGGTGTCGATCCGGTTGTGCAGGAAGAAGGCCTGGCCCCCCCGCTCCAGCTCGCGCTCGATCGCGCGCCGTACGAGGTCCTCGTCGTAGGGGCCAACATATGTGCGGACCGGGCGCCGTCCCTCCGGCGGGGTCTCGATCACCGAGATGTCGCGCAGGCCGGCGAGGCTCATCTGCAGGGTGCGAGGAATCGGCGTCGCCGAAAGGACCAGCACGTCCACCTTCAACTTCAGCTGTCGCAGCAGCTCCTTCTGCTTGACGCCGAAGCGCTGCTCCTCATCGAGGATCAGCAGGCCGAGGTCCTTGGCGCGCACGTCGCGCGAGAGCAGGCGGTGCGTGCCGATCAGGATGTCGGTCTTGCCCGCGGCAAAGTCGGCAAGCACGGCCTTCACCTCGGCCGGTTTTCGCAGCCTCGAGACCCACTCGAGGGTGAAGGGAAGATCGGCGAGGCGCTCGCGAAAGGTTCCGAAGTGCTGCTGGGCCAGGATCGTCGTCGGGGCCAGGACCATCACCTGCTTACCGTCCGCGGCAGCCTTGACGGCGGCGCGCAGCGCAACCTCGGTCTTGCCAAACCCGACGTCACCGCAGACCAACCGGTCCATCGGTTGCTCGGACTCCATGTCGCCCTTGACGGCCTCGATCGCCTCCAGCTGATCGGCCGTCTCGCGGTAGGGAAACGCAGCCTCCATCGCGATCTGCCACTCGCCATCCGGAGAGAAGGCATGCCCCTTGCGGGTGCGCCGCTCGGCATAGAGGTTGAGGAGCTCACCGGCCAGTGCTCCCGCGGCATGGCGAGCGCGCGCCTTCATGTTCTGCCAGCGCTTGCCGCCCAGCGCCGACAGGGCCGGCTCGGCTCCCGCTCCCACGTAGCGGCTCAGCTTCGCGAGCTGGTCCGTGGGGACGAAGACGCGGTCCTCGCCCTTGTATTCGAGATACAGGTAATCGCGAGTGACGCCACCGACCTCGCGGGTCTCGAAGCCGGCGAAGCGAGCGACACCGTGATCCTCGTGAACAACGTAGTCGCCGACGCGAAGTTCACTGAAGGCAAGCCGGCCACGGCCGGCACCCGGGGTGCGCTCCGCGGCGCGACGGCGCCGATGAACGAGACGGCGATACGGGTAGACGGCCAGGCGCAGCTCGGGACTGATGAAACCCTCACGCAGCCGCGCCTCGGCGAAGGTCAGCCCTGCCTGAGGGGACAACCGGCCACCGTCGAGCAGGGATGCATCGAGACGATCGAGGCCGTAGCGGGCGCGTTCGGCCTCGCCGCGGCTGTCGAACGAGACCACGGTGCGGTAGCCGGAGCGAACCAGCTTCTCGAGCTCAGCCTCGGCCTCCTTGACACTGCGAGCGGGCGACTCCGCGCGAGCCGCCCGGAATGCCTCCTCGTCCTCCTCCCCGGCGCCGGTGATGGCGAGGATCGCGCGCTCGGCCAGCGAAGCGCTGACATCCACGTAGAGCGAGCGGGCATCCTCGGCGTGCATCGCCGTCGTCGCGTCCTCCCAGTAGTCGCGCAACGCCGGCCCGATCTCCTCGGCGGCCGCCAGAATCACGGCAGCCGAGTCCGGAACGAGGTCCAGCGGCGCCCCGAATCGATCGAGCGGAAGCAGCTCCGCCGCGCTGGGCGGCTCTCTTCCCGCTTCCGCCGCCTCCATCGTCGCGAGTTCGGCAAGTTCGCGATGCTCGGCGTCGAGCTCCGCGGCGGGAGCGAGCTCAACGGTCTCGGCCTCGCCCAGCGAGCGCTGGGTGAAGGTCGAGAACCAGCGCATCGAATCGATGACGTCCCCGAACAGCTCAAGCCGCACCGCGCGTTCCTCCGTCGCCGGGAAGACGTCGAGGATCCCGCCCCTGATCGCGAACTGGCCCCGCTCCTCCACCTGCTCAATCCGCTGATAACCGGCGGCGACGAGATCGCGGGCAACCGTGTCCAGCTCGATCTCCTCGCCAAGCGAAAGGCCGAAGCCGGCAGGGCGCAGCGAAGCATCCGGAACGGCCTCCGCGAGAGCCGTTGCGCTGGCGACCACCACCGCGTCGCCGCCCGCGCGCAGAGCGTCCAGCGCGTCGATCCTCAGGCCCACCAGGTGCGGCGGAGGGGTCACGTGCGACGCATAACCGGTGCCACGGGACGGATAGAAGCGAACTCGGCGCGGCCCCAGGTAAGCGCGCAGATCGGCAGCCAGGTCGCGTGCGGAGCGATCGTCGGCACTGACCAGGAGCGCCGGGCGACCGGCCAGGCCGCGGTCGTCCTCCAGCAGCGCCGCGAGAAGCAGCGGGCGCAGCGTCGAGGAGGCTCGCACCGCAATCGCATCGCCTCGCGCCGCCTTGCGCACGCGACCGGCGAGCGCGTGGAGGCGCTCGTTCTCGGCGGCGATCTCAATCAGCGGGCGAAGGCTCATCGAACGGCCTTTGAGGTTGACATGCCGGCGTCCTCGGTCGGGTGCTGCGTACGCACTATGGGAGCGCGCCCCTCGCCGGCCTCCCTCCGCCCACGCCCGTCGACCTCAGACCTCGCCCGTTCAACCGCGATAAGACAAGCCCGGTCCGCTGCGCTGCCACTCGACCTGGCCTTCTCCCTCAACTCGCGAGCGGCCCTCGATGTCGTCCCACTCGTGCAGCATCCGCTTCAGGCGAGCCACCGCGTCGGGCGGATGGGCCGCAACCGCTGCCGCCAGCTCGAGTGCGGCCTCCTCGGTTGCCGCAGCCGGCGCAACCCGATTGACCAGCCCCAGCCGCAGCGCCTCGTCGGCGCCAACCGTGCGCGACGAAAGCAGAAGGTACTTGGCGGTAGCCAGGCCACAGAGGGTCACAAGGCGAGCCGGGCCAACGGGAACCCCCAGGGCAGCTCCCGGGAAGCGCATCCGCAGGTTGGAGCCTGCGACCCGCATATCGCAGCCAACCGCGATCTCCGCGCCGCCGCCGACGACGTCGCCGTGGCAAACGGCGATCGTCGGCCTTGGAAAACCGACGATCGCGTCATAGAGGTCGGCAAAGAGCTGCATCCGGCGGACCCGGCCCTCTTCGTCGAGCTCCTCCCTGATGTCGGCGCCGGCCGAGAGGCCCATATGGTCGGCGGAGCTGATGACGAGCGCCCGCAAGGCCTCGTCCGCGCGCGCCACCGCGAGGTGCTCGAGCATCTCGACGAGCATCTGCGTATCGATCGCGTTGCGCGCCTCCGGTCGCTGCAACCGCAGCACCGCCACGCCCCGCTCGTCGAGCGCGTAGCTCGCCCTTTCGCCACTCATCGTCGGATTCGCTCCTTGCTCATCGTCAAACCGTTCGCTTTCTTCGCTCAGCACTCATCGCCGGAACCTAGCTTTTCGACCAAGCGCTCGGCTTCGTCCGCGGCGCGGCCGACCATGGCTTCAACCTCCTGCCGGGGCTCACGGAAGCGGGCTAGGACATAGGACGCGACCACGTCGGGGTCGGTCGAGTCGGGCCGTCCCACGCCCACCCGCACCCGCCAGAACCCAGCGTCGCCGAAGCCCGCCTTGAGGCTTCTCAGCCCGTTGTGTCCCGCGAGGCCACCGCCAAGACGAGTCTGGACCTCCCCGAACGGAAGATCGATCTCGTCATGCAGAGCGATCACGCGGTCCAGCGGCGTCTTCAGCGAGCCGCGGGCCGGACCGGCGCACTCGCCCGACGAGTTCATGTATGTCTGCGGGAGCAGGATCGCCACCCGCGGTCCACCCGGACCGGAGCGACCCTCCGCGATCAGACCGCCAAACCGCTGCTTCGCACGGGGGAGCTGCCAGCGGCGCGACAGCTCGGCGGCCACGTCGAAGCCGATGTTGTGTCGCGTCCCGGCGTACCGCTCGCCGGGATTGCCAAGCCCGATGACCAGGATGCGGTCTCCCTTCTCGCCCTCGCCGCGGGTGCCGCGGCGGCGAAAGATCGACAGCAGCTACTCCTCGCCGGACTCGCCGCCGCCCTCGCCCTCTTCGGCGCCCTCCTCGGCAGCCGGCGCCTCGCCCTCCTCGCCGACGAGCTCGGCCTCCTCCTCCAAGGTGGGCTCGGGCTCCTCGACGCGCGGCGGCGAGAGGGTTGCGATCGTGACCTCCTCGGGCTCGTCGGCGACGAGCTTCACCCCAGCGGGCACGGTGACCGCGGAGAGCTGGAGCGTGTCGTTGATCTCCATCCCGGAGACGTCAACGACGATCCGCTCGGGGATATCGGTGGGAAGGGCCTCGACCGTGATCTCGCGGGTGACGTGCTCCAGAGTGCCGCCTCCTTTGACGCCGGGTGCGATGTCGGCACCTTCGAGCTCGATCGCGACGTCGGCCTGGATCGCCTCGTCGAGCTTGACCTCTTGGAGGTCGATGTGCTGGAGGCTGCCGCGGACCGGATGCAGCTGCTGCTCCTTGACAACCACGGGAACGGTCTTTGCGCCCTCCAGTTGCAGGTCGAAGAGTGCCTGGCCACTCGACAGCACGGCGCGAACATCGCGCTCGGGCACCTCGAACGGGCGCGCCTCGCTGCCGCCGCCGTAAACGACACCCGGCACAAGACCTGCGCGCCGCAGGCGGCGGGAGCTCCGCGAGCCGAACCGCTCGCGCGGGCTTGCCTTCAACGTTTCGCGTCCGCTAGCCATCGGACGAGAGAGAATAGAGAAACGGAACGTGTGACAACCTTGCAGCCGTGAGCGACTCGAAGATTCCCAAGGGTCGGATCCGCCGCTCCGCAAAGTTGGGCTCGATCGTCGGCGTGCAGGGAGCTCGCTACGCAGGGACCAAAGCCACCAATGTTGCCCGCTCTGAGGAGGGTGGCCGGGAAAGGCTGGAGCAGCGCCATCTCGAGACGGCGATGAAGATGGTGGGAGCGCTCGGCGAGATGAAGGGCGCAGCCATGAAGGTGGGGCAGTTCGCCTCTTTCATCGACACCGAGTTCATCCCCGAGGAGTACCGCGAGATCTACCAGGAGCAACTGGCGAAGCTGCGCACCGCGGCGCCACCGATGCCCTGGGAGAAGGTCGAGAAGGTGCTCGACGAGGAGTACGACGGCGAACCTGTCTCAGAGCTCTTCGCCGATTTTGAGCAGGAGGCCTTTGCCGCGGCCTCGATCGGCCAGGTGCACCGCGCCGAGTTGCTCGACGGCCGCCGCGTTGCCGTGAAGATCCAGTACCCCGGCATCGCCGAGGCGGTCGACGCCGATCTGCGCAACGCGGGCACGCTGGTCCGGCTGGCGCGCGCCCTCGCCCCCGGTCTCGACGCAAAGGCGATCGCCCACGAGCTCCGCGAGCGGGTGATGGAGGAGCTCGACTACGAGTACGAGGCTCAGAACCAGCGCACCTTCTCCCGGGCCTACCGCGGCCACCCGTTCATCTACGTGCCCGACGTCATCACGCGGCTGTCACGGCGCCGCGTCCTCGTCACCGAGCTGGTTGAGGGCATGGACTTCGAGGAGATCAAAGAGCTTCCCCACGAGGAGCGCAGCCGCTTCGGGGAGATCGTCTTTCGGGGCAGCTTCGGGTCGATCTACCACCTGCAGCATTTCAATGCGGACCCTCACCCCGGCAACTACATCCTGATGGCCGACGGGCGGGTCGCCTTCCTCGACTTCGGGATGACGAAGAAGCTCGATGAAGAGCAGATCCTGCTTGAGCAGCGCGCCTTCGACGCCGCCTCGCGCGACGACCCGGAGGCCTTCCGCGAAGCCCTGCACGACCTCGGCTTCGTGAAAAACCCGTCCAAGCTCGACGCCGAGCGACTGCTGGACCACATGCGGGATGTCGGCGGCTGGTTCGTGATGGAGGACCGAGAGCTCGAAATCACCTCACAGCGGGTGATGAAGATCATCGAGTCGACCAACGACCCGCGCTCGGAGTATTTCGATCTGATGCGGCGCGAGTCGATCCCGGCCGACGAGCTGATGGGGCGGCGGATGGAAATCGGTGTCGTCGCCGTGCTCGGACAGCTTCGCGCCAAGCGCAACTGGCACCGGATCGCCCGTGAGTGGGTCTACGCCGACCCGCCCGCCACCGAGCTGGGCAAGCAGGAGTGGGCTTACTTCGAGCAAAGAGGAGTAACGCGAACGCCAGGACTGGCGAGCACCCCCTTGAGAGGAGATCGAGCATGACCAAGATCAAACGCGGTTGGGCGCCGACGAAGAAGAGTTGCACGCTGCACGGTCTTAGGACCTATCCCGGTAGGGGATCGCACCCCTGGATACGGCCCAGGACACGGCGCGGATTCGGCCCCGTCGCGAATCCCACATGGCGCTGCCATGCGGAATCCGCACCGTGACCGCTCCGCTTGGTCCTGGACCGTCCCAGTGGCACGCCCCCTACCGGGATAGGTCCTAAGCCACGCTTGGTGAGTTGACCCGGCTCCAGGCGGGTCAACTCATCAATCGGTCGAAGAGGCGGGGGTCGTTGGAGCAGAGGCCGGTGACGCCGGTCGCAACAAGCTTGCGCATCCTCGCCTCCTCGTCGACGGTCCAGGCGATCAGCTCGACTCCGGCGATCTTGGTGATGCGAGCAAGGCGGCGGGTCACAAGTGGGTGGTAGACCCACATCGACTCGACACCCAGCCTCGGAAGCTCCTGAGCTGCCAGGCCGGGCAGGCGGTGACGCATGGCCGCCAGCGCCGCCAGCATCGGTGCCTTCGCCCAGCGCTTCGAGGCCCAGTCCCTGGTGACCTTGGGATAGGTCCAGCCACGCCGCAGGTCCGGCTCCAGCTCGCGGATCCGCGCAAGTGAGTACAGCTCCATCGTCGAGACCATCGCCCTGCTCAGCAGATCGCGCTCCCGCAGCGCCACGACGAGCTCCTCCTCGCGGCCGGGGAGCTTGATGTCGAGATCGATCTCAACCCCGTCCAGCGGGGGCGCCAGGAACGCGTCGAGCGCCTCCGTCAGGGTCAGCGGCGTGCGCCGCTCGGCATCGGCCCAGTCGTGGGCGACGACCAGGGGCGACCGGTCCGAGCTGGGCAGTCGCGGATGCCCGTCCCGCGTCCAGAGCACGTCCAGCTCGATCACATCGACGCCGACCTCTACAGCCGCCTCGAAACTCCCGACGGTGTTCCCAGGGTGGATCAAGTCCGCGCCCTTATGTCCCACTCGAATCATCTACCCACCCACCCCGAGCGGCCGCGGTCGCCCGCTCAGAAGAGCTGGTTCTCGCCGGCGAATATCTCCGAGACCGAGTCGTCGGTGAAGATGCGACGGATCGAGTCGGCGAAGGTGCCGGCGGTCGAGAGCACCGTGATGTTGTCCGGGGCGCCGGGGCGCAGCGGGATCGTGTCGGTGACGACGATCCGCTCGATCGCCGAGTCGGCCAGCCGCTCGTAGGCCGGGCCGGAGAAGACGCCGTGCGTCGCGCAGGCGATCACCCGCGCGGCGCCCTCGTCGAGCACCGTCTGGGCGGCTGCGCAGAGCGTCCCCGCCGTGTCGATCATGTCGTCGACCAGAACCGCCGTCTTGCCCTTGACGTCGCCGACCACGTAGCCGATCTCGGCCACCTGCTGGGCCGGGCGCTCCTTCTCCATCACCGCCCAGTGGGTGCCGATGCGGCGAGCGAAGTTGCGGGCGGTCTTGACCCGGCCGGCGTCGGGGGAGACGATCACCAGCTCCTCGGTCAGTTCCTGGTCGGCGAACCACTGGGTCAGCATCGGCATCGCCGTCATGTGGTCGACCGGAACGTGGAAGAAGCCCTGCACCTGGCCGGCGTGCAGGTCCATGGTGAGGACGCGGTCGGTGCCGACGCCCTCGAGGCACTTGGCGACGATGCGGGCGGAGATCGGCTCGCGCGGGGCCGACTTCTTGTCCTGGCGGGCGTAGCCGTACCAGGGCAGCACGGCGATGATCCGGTGGGCGGAGGCGCCCTGCGCGGCGTCGATCATCGTCAGCAACTCGACCAGGGCATCGTTCGGGGTCATCTCGCTCTGCTCGTTGGCGCAGGTCGACTGGACAATGAAGACGTCGGCGCCGCGGATCGACTCCTCGTAGCGGCAGTAGACCTCGCCGTTGGCGAAGGTCTTCAGGGTCACCTGGCCGAGGTCGAGGTCGAGCTTGCCGGCGACCTTGGCGGCCAGCTCCATCGAGCCGCGGCCGCCGAAGAGAATCATCCGCTTCGAGTAGTCGTGTGGGATGGCGGTGGGCGCCGCCTGCGGGCGCTGCTCGACCGTGCTCACGAGTCGTCCTCCGTCATTTCCGCCGCCCTGCGCTCGGCATAGCCGGTGATGTTTCGCTGATCGTTGTCGCTCACCGCAAGTGCTCCCTTCGGAACATCATCCTTGATCACGGCACCAGCGCCAGTGTAGGCGGCGTCTCCGACTTCTACTGGGGCAATCAGCATCGTGTCAACGCCAAGCCGCACGTCCTCCCCAATCACAGTTCGGTGCTTGCGGAATCCGTCGTAGTTCGCGGTGACCGTACCGGCGCCGAGATTGGTTCGTGCGCCGATATCGGCATCGCCGACATAGGAGAGGTGAGGGACCTTCGCCCCCTCGCCGATTTGCGAGTTCTTGATCTCGACGAAGGCGCCCGCCTTGGCACCCTCCTTTAGGGCCGTTTCGGGGCGCAGGTACGAGAAGGGCCCGACGCTGCAACGGTCGAGTACGTCGCATTCGACGAGATATGAGTGGCGAATCGCGACCTCCTCGCCGATCCTGGTGTCGATCAGCGTCGTGAGAGGACCGACGATCGAGCGCGCCCCCACCTCGGTGTGGCCCCGCAGGCTCGTACCCGGTTCGATCCTCGCGTCTGGCCCGATCGCCACATCGACATCGATCCAGGTCGAGCCCGGATCGACAATGGTGACGCCGGCCAGCATGTGGCCCTCCAGGATCCGCCGCCGGGCTTCGGCCTCGGCCTTCGCCAGCTCGACGCGGGTGTTGACGCCAAGCATCACCGTGTCGTCGGGAGCGGTGTGCGTCGCCACCCGCAGGCCGGCGTCGCGCAGCAGCGGCAGGACGTCACCGAGGTAGTACTCGCCCTGGGCGTTGTCATTGCCTATTCGTTCGAGAGCATCGGCGAGAGGGGGCCCCGAGAAGGCGTACGTTCCCGCGTTGACCTCCCGGATCGCAAGCTCCTCGGGCGTGGCGTCGCCAGGTCCCTTTGCCTCGACGATGCGCTCGAGGTCCCCGGCATCGTCACGAACGACCCGCCCATAGCTGCCCGGCTCCTCCAGCACAGCGGTCGTGACCGTTATTGCCGCTCCTGACCTCTCGTGCGTCGCAAGAACCTCTGCGATGACCCGCGCGGAGATCAACGGGTGATCGCCGGACAGGACGATGCCAATCTCGGCTTCGCGGATCAGCTCCACCGCGGCGCGCAGCGCGCCGCCGGTTCCATCGGCGTTGCGCTGCAGTACCACCTCGACACCCTCCGGCAGGCCCGCGGAAATGTCTCGCTCCGGAGAGACGATTGCGGCGACCCTGCCAGCGCCCGCCTGACGCGCGGCGAGTATCGGCCAGGCGACCATCGGCCTCCCGCAGACGGGGTGCAGCATCTTCGGCAGCGAGGAACGCATGCGCGTGCCCTCCCCCGCCGCCATGACGAGAACCAGTGGCGAACTCACCGCTAGATCGTAATGGCGGCGGGGGAGGATGGGGTGCCCCTTCCGCTTGCTGGGTTTTCGCCACCGGCGGGCGCGTCTCTCGCCGAGCAATCGGGCGAAAACAGGACGCCGCGCACTGCGGGGGCACCCCATCCTCCCTGTGCCAGCACGGTCGAAGCGGGTGAGCTCACCTGTGCGGGAAGCGGGTCAGGCAGGATGCGCGCGACCGCCAGCCGGCGAACCAGCGGGGCGTCCCGCGGCTCTTAGCTTTCCCCGCGGGCCAGGTCTTTGCCAAGCAGGGCGACTGATGTCAGGGTCCAGCCGGCGAAGATCAGGTCTATGCCTACCAGGAGGCCGATCGCCCAGTCGGCGCTGCTGGGGAACTTGGCCAAGACGAGAATGCCGATCAGCAGTCCGGCGACACCGCTGAGTCCAACGAGGCCGGCGTTGGGCTTTCCACGGGTCGCGAAGGCGATGGCGATGCGTGTGATCCCCATGAAGAGGAAGTAGATGCCCAGAACGAGGGTCAGGGTGAGCGTGCCGTTGTGGGGTTCGACGACCAGCCAGAGACCGACGATGAACGTCAGGAACGCCCAAAGCAGCCGCAACGCCACGGTGCCGAGCGAGTGAGCCGTAAAGGCGCCGGCGATCATGAAGGCACCGGCGATCATCAGCAGCCAGCCGATGAAGATCGCCGTCCCGACGGAGGCGACCGCGGGTACGACGATCGCGACGCAACCGATGAGGATCGCGATGACCCCGATGGCCATCAACGCCTTCCAGCTTCGGGCCAAACCCTGGCGAACCTCCGGATCGAGTGGCACTGCGCTCATCTCCATAAGGCTGACCCTATGCCTCCCCCCGGTCGCGATCAACCCCCGCCCGCACACGCTAAGGTCGGAATCTCGTTCCGGGGTGGTGTAATCGGCTAGCACGCCAGGTTTTGGTCCTGGAAGCGGGGGTTCGAGTCCTCCCCTCGGAGTTGGAGCGCGGATGGTGGCCGGCTTCCCTAGTCGCGGCCGAAGTTGGCGAGAGCGACCTGTTCGGCCAGCTTCAGCAGGCCAAGGGTCGAGTGGGGTGAGGAGGCCGTGCTGCGCATGCGGATGTGGGACCCATGGGGCCCCCTGATCTCGACGATCGTGCAGATGTCGCCGATCTCGCATTCACTGCCGTAGTCGGCCTCGATCGCCTCCATCTGTTCGGCGATATGGGTGCCGACTTTGCTCTGGTCCAGCGCCATTCCGTAACCCCCTTTTGCAGCGATTGGCAGGTGCTCCCCGCATTGTCTCCCACACCTCGCGGGCACGGCGCTGCTCGCCGCCTCAAGAGCGAGGAACCTGGCCGGCCTCGGCGCCGCGTTCGAGGGCGGGGCCGCGGGGAGAGGCAATGCCAAGGACTCTCATGGCCTTGAGGCCGAGACCGAGCTTCTCCCGGCCCTCGGTCGAGGAGACGTCATGGCCGCAGAGCTCGCGAACGCGCTCGAGGCGGTAGCGGACCGTGTGGCGGTGCGTGAAGAGCTGTTTCGCCGTCGCGGCGACGTTGCCGTCGTTGTCGAGGTAGGTCTCGACGGTCGCCACAAGCTCGGTCTCGTACTGCTCGTCGTAGGCCGCAAGGGGCTCGATGGTCTCGGCGTAGAAGCGCTCGAGCTCACCGGGGTCGTCGCTCATCGCCGGCAGGAGCAACCGGTAGGAACCGGTGTCCTCGAAGGCGAGCAGCGGATGGCCCTCCGCCTCGCCGACGTTGACGGCCAGCCGAGCCTCATTCCCGGCCCGGTAGAAATCGGCGGGGTCGCCGGCAACGCGGCTGCGCCCGATCGTCAGATGGAACCCCGGCAACGCTTCCTCGAGCTCGCGGGACAGGCCGGCGGCCGCGCGTGCCAGCCGGTCCTCGTCCTCCACGGGAGCGATCGCGGCAATCTCGGTCGCCACCTCGCCGCTCTCCGCTGTAGCAAGCGCCCCGGGGGCGAGCGAGCGCAGCGCACGCATCGCCAGGGTCAACACCCGGGCACGCCACTCACCGGTTTGCGCTGCGCGGGGAGCAGCGCGAACGATGATCACGCCGGCCCCCTTCTCCAGGTCGGCGCCCAGCTCCGCGCCGCGGGCGATGATGTCACCGCGATCGGTAACTCCGCGGGAAAGCACCGCACTGACAAACGTTCCCGCCATTTCCTCGTTCTCCCACTGCGGTGAGCGCGAGCGCTCGAGCTCCAGAGCAAGCAGCGTGGTGAGCATTCGAGCCAGCGCCGGCTCGGGCGCGGTCTTGCCGCGGTAGCGCAACTCCCCCACCGCATTGCCCGCCACCCGCAACTCGACGGTGGTCACTCGCTCGTCGCCCGCCAGCAGCTTTTCCTCCTGGTCAGAGGACGCACCGGCCACCGCGAGCACGGCACCCGAGCGATCGATCAACGCGACGCTGGCATCGAGCAACCGGGCCGCGGCACGCGCCACGGCCGGCAGGCCGGCGCCTGACTCGACCGCCTCGGCAAATGCGTCAAGCATGCCGGGCTCTTCTCGATTTACAGGCGTTTTTCGCCCTTTCGCCGATGCGGGCATCGGCCCATTATCCCTGTCTACTTGAGCAGGTTGACGATGTCGTTGTAGTAGTAGACGACGGCGAGGCCAACCACGACCCCCGTGGCTACGAGCGCGACGAGGATGAACAGCGAGAGGGCGGCCGCGGCCGCCTTCTCCCAGAGTCGCCCATAGGAGCTCAGCGCAGGGATGAGGATCAGGCCGACGAACGCGGCCAGGCTGATCAGGCCGGAGATCCCGAAGAGCAGATACTCGTTTTCAATCTTCTGCAATGCCAGCGGCAGGTGCATCGGCCCCATTGTGGCGCAAGGTGAAGATCACGAGTCCGATCGCCGCGCAGAGGGAGAAGGCCGCGGCGCCCAAGGCCCAGCCCGCGCTGACGTCGCTGAGGTAGTGAACGCCGAGGTAAACGCGGGAGAGGCCGATGAGAGCGATGAGTCCGATTCCGGCGACGATCAATGCGGTGCCACGCGCCATCCCCCTGCGCAAGCGCACCATCGCCGTCACCGCCAACCACAGATAGAAGGTCGAGTAGGCGGCATGACCGCTCGGAAAGGAGGAGCCGCGGAAAGACGTCAGTCCACCCAGCGGCCGCGGACGGTCCACCGCGGCCTTCATCTCGTGAACGCCGAAGATGATCAACGACATCCCGGCGACCAGCACCCAGAACTCCGCCCAGCGCCGCCGCGCGGCGAGGGCGATCGCGGCGATCAGGGCAAGTGGCCACGTCACCGGGGCGGAGCCAAGCGCGGTAAGAACCTTGACCGCCGCCGTCAGCCATCCCGTCCGGATGCTTTCCGCCACTTCCATCGCGGTCACGTCGCCAGGGGTGGGCCCGGGATCGGCGGTAACCACGGCTGTGTAGGTGATCAGCACGAATCCGGCAACAGCGAGGATCGCCATCAGTGAGGTGAACTCGAGGCCGAACGTGCCGCCCGGAGTGACCCGGTCCCAAAGGAACTGGAGCTGCGGCCTGAAGCGGCGTGTAAGACCGACGAGCCAGCGCGAGAGGGTGTGTCGCTCCATCCAGCGCACCGCCGCGCGCCGGTTCTCCTCCACCCGGAGCCGGCGAACGATGACGACCGAGGCGACGACGACCACGATCAGGGTGCCGAGCAGAAAGGCGCCGCGTCCCGCGTACTTGGCAGCCGTGTCGATGCTGCGCGAGAACAGGTAGCCGATCAGGATGTGAGCGGTGACGAAGAGCCCACAACCGAGGATGCTGTAAGGGACGAAGGCGCGGTAGCGCATCCCCGAGCTGCCGGCGATGAAAGGCGCGAAGGCGCGCACCAGGCTGACAAAGCGGCCGATGAAGATCGTCTTGCCACCATGGCGGGAGAAGTAGTCCTCAACCTGCGCGAAGCGACTTTCGGAGAGGCCGAAGCGAGGGCCGTGGCGAAGCAGGAACTCGCGTCCAAGGCGACGGCCGACGAAGAAGCTGGTGGTGTCCCCGGCCCAGGCCGAGAACCAGGCGACCGCGATCAGCAGGTAGACGTTGACCGCCCCCTGGCCGGCAACCGCGCCGCCGAGCAGCATCACCGTCTCACCGGGAACGAGGAGACCGACGAAGGCGCCGACCTCGGCGAACGCGAAAACGCCAACCAGCAGGTAGGTCCAGGACCCGAGCGTGTTGGAGACTTCCTGCAACAGCCGGTGCAGGCCGCTGTGAGGGATGAGGCGGCTTAGCAGGTAGTAGCCGGTGGCGATCGCGACGGCGATCGCGACGAGCGCCAAGCGGCGCCGGCGACGGCCCTTTGGAAGTTTAAAGTCCATCCGGAGCGCGGCCAGCTTCGCAGACGATGGCGTCATCGCGGTCGAGCCGCCCGGCCGCTCGCTCAGCAGCCGCCAGGTCCATGAAGAGGCCAAAGGCAGTGGGACCTGAGCCTGTGAGCAGCGTGAGCGGCGCGCCGGCGGCGCGCAACGCGTCGAGCGCATCGCCGATCTCGGGCCGCAGCGCGCGCGCAGCCGGCTCGAGGTCGTTGGCAAGAAGATCCGCGTAGTCGAGCGGCGATGCGCCGGCACTCGCGACGTCGCGTAGACGAGCCGCCAGCTCGTCGAGCTCGTGCGCAGGGCGGCCGATGTCGAGCCGGTCGGCCTCCGCAAAGACCTCCGCGGTACTCAGGCCGCCGCCACCCGGCAGCAGCACGACCGCGTGCGACGCCGGGTCCGGCAGCCGCTCGACCCGCTCGCCGGCACCACGGACGAGCGCCAGAGCCGGAGTCAGCTGCGAGGGGACATCGGCCCCGATCGCCGCGGCGAGCTCCTGGAGGCCCTCGACCTCATCCGCGGCGAGGCGCAGGATTGCCGCGGCGTCCGCGCTGCCGCCTCCCAATCCCGCGGCGATCGGGATCCGCTTCTCGATCTCGACCCGCAGCGGCGGGTGTTCCCAGGCCCGATCACGCAGGGCGGCAAGCGCCCGCGCGGCAAGATCCTCTCCCTCGACACCGGGACAGACGACCTCATCGGCATCTGCCTCGGCAACCTCGATCGAGTCGACCAGCGAAAGCGGCTCGAACAGCGAGCAGAGCGAGTGCAGGCCGTCGTCGCGACTTGGCCCGACGAAGAGGCAGAGATTGAGCTTGGCGGGGGCGAGGATCTGCATTAGATCGAGCCTCAGGCGCTGGAGTGCAGCTTCGCCGAGAGAGCGGCGAAATCCTGTGGTGTGAGCGCCTCGGCGCGGGCGTTTTCGGGAAGACCAAGCTCCACCAGGGCACGGCGAGTGGCCTCAAGGGAGCCGGGGCGGATGTGCTCGACGGAGCGCGCGAGTGACTTGCGCCGATGAGCAAAGGCGGCGCGGACCAGCTCACGGGTTGGAACATCGGCGCCCGGTCCCGTTCGCCGCAACGCCAGGATTGCCGACTCGACCCTGGGTCGAGGCCGGAACACGGCGGGGTCCACCGGCCGCAGGAGCTTCACCTCGCATGCGAGCTGGACCAGCACGCTGGGCGCGCCATACACCCGGCCGCCGGGTGCCGCTCGCAATCGATCGGCGATCTCCCTCTGGACCATGACGG
>JBAVGD010000008.1:0-17136 GCA_049684635.1 Solirubrobacterales bacterium
GGGACCATCTCGATCAGCATCGAGACCGGGTCGACGCCGGGCAGCGCCGCAGCGACGATTGCAATCGCGAGATAGGCGTAGCGACGATTCCGGGTCAGCTGCGCGACGCTGATGATCCCCAGCCTCGTGACCGCGAGGATTCCGAGCGGAAGCTGGAAGATCAAGCCCCCGGCGAGCACGGTGGTCGAGAAGAAGCTGTAGTAGTCCCGGGCTCGAACCTGGACGTTGAACTGGCTGTCGTTGAAGCCAAGCAGGAACTTGACCGCCGCCGGCATCACGACGAAGTAGGCGAACGCCACCCCGGCCAGGAACAGCAGCGGTGCAAGCAGCAGGATCGGCAGGATGATCCGGCGCTCAGCATCGCTGAAGGCGGGCAGGACGTAGGCATATGCCTCGTAGAGGAGAACCGGAAGCGAGAGGATGATCGCGGCGTATGCCGCGACCGTAAGGGTCGTCGTGAAGGGCTCGGTTACACCGAACGTGAGCAGCTTTTCGTGCTGCGCCGGCAGCGGGCCGGAGGCGACTTCCAGCAGCAGGTGATTCTGCCAGAAGCAGAGCGCAAGAGCGGTGCCGAAGGCCGCGAGGCAGACGACGAGGCGGCTGCGCAACTCGTCGAGGTGCTCGACAAGAGTGAGGTGATCCTCATGCGAGACCGGCCTGACGCGGCGCGACATCCCGGCACTGCCTCAGCGGCGCTTGTGTGCGACCGGCTCGCTCTTGCTCGCCTCGATCTCCTGGGGCGGGGGCTCCTCCGCCTCGTCGTCGCTCTCGCCGCTGACCGACCCGCGGAACTCGCGGATGCCCTTGCCGAGCGAGCGCCCCAGCTCAGGCAGGCGCTTCGGCCCGAACACGATAAGGGCAATGATCAGAACGACGATTACCTCCAGGGGACCGATGTTTCCAAGCATCGCTTCATGGTAACGGGCGGGCAATGCGACCAAGCCCGCAGCTAATTGAGGAGGAACTCCTACCTGCTAATTGGGTTTTGTCGGGGGGTCGCGGAAAACTGCGGATTCAGAGACCCCCTCGCGTGTTCGATCTTAGGACCATGAACAACGCGAGCCGCACACGGACCAAGGGCGCGAAGGGGCTTCACGTCTGTTCGGAGTGCGGATCGCCACTGGTGCAACCGACCTGCTGGGAGCAGACCGGCGACAGGGGACACTGGCGTCTGTGGCGCCGCTGTCCTGAGTGCGAGTGGTGCTGTGACAGCGTCCACAATGAGCGCGAGATCGACGCCTACGATCAGGAGCTCGACAACGGCACTCTCGCCCTCACCGAGGTTTTGAAGGATCTCGAGCGGGAGAGCATGGAACGAATCGCGCGGGCGTTCGGCACCGCGCTCGAGGCGGACCTGATCACCGCCGACGACTTTCGCTAGACCATCCTCTGAATAGTCTGATTTCCGCCGCCACAGCGCGCTATCGCTATCCGTCAGCTGTAACGCTGCACGACGCCGTCCGCTACGAGGCCCAGCAGGTGACGCTGTTCGGCGGCGAAGGCCGCCGCCTCGAGGCGGGTCTTTGCCTCGGTGATCATCGCCAGTGCCCGAGAGCGGACGCGGTCGAGGGCGCCGGTCGCGGCGATCCGATCGCACAGCACCTCGGCCGCGGCCGCATCGAGCCCGCGGAGATCGGCCGAGCGAATCTGAGGATCGACCTCCGCGGCGGCGATCAGCGGCAACGTCACGGTTCCGTCGAGAAGATCGGTGCCGCGGGCCTTTCCGGTTCGCTCCGGCGGCCCGGAGACATCGAGCACGTCGTCGAGAAGCTGGAAGGCGAGGCCGACCTCCATCCCGAACGAGCGCAGGGCAACCGACTCGTCCGTCTCGTCGCCGGGGCGAGGACCGGCGTCAGACCGCGCCGGCCGGGCGTTCTCGATCGCGGAGAGGCCGAGCAGGCACGCGCAGGAGAAGAGCGCGGCCGTCTTCAGGCGGCACCGCTCGAGGTAACGCTCTTCGGCGATCCCGGTATCGAACGCGTCCTGGCGCTGGGCCAGCTCCCCGCGGGCGAGCGCGACCGAGGCCTCGCTCAGCAGGTCGATGGCCCGCCCGTCAGCGCCGCCGGCGAGCAGCGCGAAGGCGCGGGAAAAGAGGAAGTCGCCGGTGGCCGTTGCTCGGTCGCGGCCCGAGGCGGCTGCGACCGTCGGCTGGCCACGCCGCAGCGGTGCCGCATCGATCACGTCGTCGTGAACGAGCGTCGCCATATGGACCAGCTCGATCGCGGTCGCCGCGCGCACCGCCGCCTCGCCCCCTGCCTCGCCGGCGCAGAGCAGGACGAGCAGCGGCCGCAACCGCTTCCCGCCCGCCGCAAGCGTCATCGACGCGTCCTCGCCAAGCAGGTCGCCGTGATCACCGGTTTGCTCGCGCAGCCGCTCCTCGACGTCACCGAGACGAGCCGGCAGCCAGCGGCTCGACGCGTCGAGGACCGCCGTGACCGGGGGTGGTACTGCCGACGGACGGGTCACCTGCGAGTGCCGCTGTGGATCGCGATGATGCCCCCGGCGAGGATCGTCCAGCGGATGTCCTCGAGGCCGGCGGCATCCATCTTCTCCGCGAGGGTCCGCGGATCGGGGAAGCTTCGCACCGACTCCGGCAGGTAGCTGTAGGCATCTTGCTCACCCGCGATCGTCCCCAGGATCGGGACCACGCGGTCGAACCAGAGCGAGTAGAAGGTCGACAGGGGTGGGCGCGTCGGCTGAGTGATCTCGAGGATGACCAGCCTGCCGCCGTTGCGCAGCACGCGCGTCATCTCACGCAGGCCGAGGTCGAGGTCGGAGAGGTTGCGAGCCCCGAAGCCGACCGTCACCGCGTCGAAGCTGCCGGCCTCGTATGGCAACCGCAGGGCGTCGGCCCACTCGAAGCGCACGTCTGGGATGTTCCGGCTCGTCGCCTTCTCTCTCGCCAGGTCGAGCATCGGCTCGGAGAAATCGGTGCCGACGACGTGGCCGCCCGGAGAGACCCGGCTCGCAAGCTCGAGCGCCAGATCCCCGGTGCCCGAGCAGACATCGAGCGCACTCCCGCCCGGGCCCAGCCGAGCCTGGTCGGCGGCGCGCTGGCGCCAGCGGTGGTGAAGACCGGCGGTCATCACGGAGTTCAGCAGGTCGTAGCGACCGGCGACGCGGTCGAACATGCGATTGACCTGCCCCGCGAATTGCGCGGAGTCGCGTGAGGGTTTAGTCGAGTGAGGAGAGGAAATCAGCGAGCTCGTTGAGCTTCTTGGGGGGAAGGTCGCGGAACGAAGGCATGATACTCGGGCCGATCTCAACCGAGCGGATGATGGCGGCGCGCGGTATGCGCTGCGCGATATGGGTCAGTTCCGGCCCCGGGCCGTTGTTGCCGTTCTCACCGAGCTTGTGGCAGGCCAGGCAACCGGAGCCGGCGACGACCTCCTTGCCGGCCTCGTAGCGCGGCGCGACCTTCATATCGATCTGGGTCGGCGATCCACCGGTCGCTCCGAGGTAGGTGAGATACGCCATTGCGATCATCGTCAGGCAGCCGGCGGTGGTCGCGATCGGCCGCCGGCCGGGGTGACGCTCCGGGCCGCGATCGTAGAACGGCAGCAGCAACAGCAAGACCATGCAGACGGTTGGGATGCCGATCGTGGCGATCGGGACCAGCTCCGGAGGCTTGATGACGCGCAGGAGCTCGAAGAGGAAGAAGAAGTACCACTCGGGCCGCGGCACGTAGCTGGTCGAGGTGGGATCGGCCTTCGGTCCCTGCTCCGCACCGAGGATGATCGACATCGCGATGATCACCCCCACGACTATCAGCGCCATCGCGGAGTCCTTGAGCACCGCGTAGGGGAAGAAGGGCTTGCCCTTCTTCTTGAGGAGCTCGTACTCCTCGAGGTATGCCTGCTTGTCCGCGGGCTTCATCGTCCCGGCGACTCTCCGTTGCCCTCACCGGCGTCGAGTTGCGAAACCGGTGCGGCGACCTTCGGCTTCTCGGCGTGAACCCAGGGCGGGGCGGTGGTGCCGAGCTTGACCACCAGATAGAGGTGAGCCCCGATCAGGGCGATGATCGCGCCGGGAACCAGAAGCATGTGGATCGAGTAGAAGCGCGAGAGCGTGGTTGCGCCAAGCTCAGGGCCGGCGCGCAGGAAGTCGCTGAGGTAGGGGCCGAGCACCGGCCCCGTGCCATTGATGTTGATCCCCACCACCGACGCCCAGAAGGAGCGCTGATCGAAGGGCAGGAGGTAACCGGTGAAGGCCATCGTCATCGTCAGGATCAGCAGCACGACCCCGATCACCCAGTTCAGCTCCCGGGGGTACTTGTAGGCGCCGAAGAAGAACGTGCGCCCCATGTGGAGGAAGACCAGGATGACCATCACGCTCGAGCCCCACTTGTGCATCCCGTGCACGAACTGGCCGAGGAAGACGTCGTTGTTGATGTGCGCGATCGAGGCGTACGCCTGCGTGGTGGAGGGCGTGTAGAACATCGCCAGGAAGACTCCGGTCGTCGCCTGCACGATGAAGGCGAAGAGCGTCGCCGAGCCGAGCGTGTAGAACCAGTTGGTCCCCTTGGGGACTTTGCGGTAGAGCATTCCCGTGAGGAAGCCGGTTGCCGCGGTGCGCTGGTCGACCCAGGCGAGGACGTCGGCGGGAGCCTCCTTGGCGCGACCCGCAAGCCGCTGCGTGTCCGAGTCTCTCTCGGGAGGCGAGGTCTTGAGGTCGCTTGGGGCGGCCCCCTTGGCGCCGTTGGCCTGTCCGGGCTTGGCCGGCTTGCGGAGGGGGGCGGGGATGAGTGCGTCGAGCTTCATGGGCGCCTAGCTCAGTGGGCCGGCGGTGGGAAGGTCGAGGGCCGCGGTGGATAGAGGTATTCCCAGATCCCGCCGGTGAACTCGCCCGGGTCGCGGGCGCGGACCGGTTCCAGCTGCGAGGTGACGCTGTAGCGGGGCCCGAGCTCGACCTGGCCGTTGCGAATCCGCGTCTGGAAGTGATCGAGCGGGCGCACCGGCGGCCCGCCGATCCGCTTTCCCTGGAAGTCGTAGACGCCGCCGTGGCAGGGGCAGATGAAATTGCCGGCGGCCTCGACGAAGCGGACCGGGCAGCCAAGGTGGGCGCAGCGGTTGGAGACGGCAACGATCTCGGCCGGGTTCTCGCCGAGCTGCTTGGACCCCTTGCGCACGTAGGCCGTGGTCTTGCCGGCGTCGCCGATTCCGTCCGTTTCGGTGAAGACCACCTGGCGGTATGTGTCTCGGACGAAATCGTCGACCGGGCCGGCGGCCTCCCATCGCTCCTTGCCCCGGTGGAAGATGGGGGCGACCGCAAAGCCCACCGCGGGCAGGACGATCGCGGCGCCGGCAATCCCGCCAAGCCCCTGCGCGGCGATCGTAAATGCCCGCCGCCGCGTCATCGACTCGCCCTCGAAGTAACCGGCCGGCTCAGGCTTCGCTCGCCCCTCGGGAGGGGTCGCGTCTGCCCCGTTGCGCTTGTTCACTTCGTCAGCCACTCTCCGCCAGGTCCAAGAAGGTCGCGCAGTTTATTGCCTGGCGCGTCCGTTAGCTTTGCTCCGGTGACACTACGCCATCCGCGGGCGGTGCTGACCATCGCGCTCGCATCGATCGTGGTACTCGCGGTGCTCGGCCTGGGGGTCGAGGGAGAGCTCAGGCCCACCTCGCTCAGCGTTCCCGGCACGCAATCGGGGCATGCCAACGCGCTGCTTCACCGCTACTTCGGCGACAGCGCCCCGTTCGCGATCCTGCTTCAGGGCCCGCCGGCTGAACTCGACCGGCAGGGACCGGACCTGATCCGCACCCTGCGCGGCGATCCCGCCGTATCGACGATCTCACCCTGGGACCGGGGCAGCGTCGCGCGGCTTCGCCCAGGTCCACGCAAGGCCCTGATCCTGGTCGACTTTCACGTCGACGAGGAGGACGCCGTCAAACACAAGGTCCCGTACCTGGACGGCCTCCTCAACGAACGGATAACCCCACCGGTGAACGCGACCGAGACAGGCTTTGCCAGCCTTTCCCGGGCAATCCAGGACGAATCGGTCCACTCGACCCAGGTGGCCGAGCTGATCGCCATCCCCTTCCTCCTGATCGTCTTGCTGCTGGTCTTCCGCTCACCCGTTGCAGCCGCCATCCCGCTCGCCTTCGGCGCCGCCACCGTCACGGCCTCGCGCGGGGTGCTGGCAATCGCAGGCGCCTGGATTCCCATCGACGGCTTCGCGCTGACCGTTTGCACGATGATGGGCCTGGCGCTGGGGGTCGACTACGCACTGCTCATGGTCTCGCGCTTTCGCGAGGAGCTGGCGGCTGGGGCGGCGCCGCTGGAGGCTGCGCGAATGACCCGGCGCACGGCGGGGCGGACCACGGCGTTCGCCGGGTCGACTCTCTTCCTGGCGATGCTGGTGACCCTTTTCGTGATGCCGGGAACCCTGCTGGTCTCGCTGGCGGGAACGGCCATCATCGTCACCGCGATCAGCGTTCTCGTCGCCGCTCTGGTCGGCCCCGCCCTGCTCGTCGTGGTCGGCCACGACATCAACAGGTGGCGGATCGGTGGCGATCGCGACGGCACCCGGCTGATGACGCTGGTCAACGCGGCGCTGAGCCGGCCCCTGCTCGCGGCGGTTCTGATCGCCGCCGTGGTGCTGTTTCTGGCCGCCCCGGTCCTCGCGCTCAAGACCGGGCCGCCGAGCGCGGAACAGCTGCCCACCTCCAACCCGGCGCGCCAGGACGCCGAACGGATCGCCGCCGCCATCGGCCCCGGCTGGGACTCGCCCTTCGTCCTCGTCGCCGTCTCCAACCACGGTGCGATTACCGATCCGGCAAGCCTCGCGGCGCTTTCGCGCTGGCAGCAGAGAATCGCCGAAGACCCCGGGGTGCAGGCGGTGATCGGTCCGGCCCAGGTCAAGCAACAGGTCGAACCGCTGAAGAAGAGCGGCACCGAACTGCTGGCCGGACGCGGAGACGCCAGCCCCGCAAAGCTGGAAAAGCTCGGTCGCAAGCTTGGTGGCGCCGCCAAGGGGACGGAACAGCTCCGCTCGGGACTCGCCAAGGCGGTCTTCGGGGCAGCTCTGCTCGCCACCGGCTCGGGACGGGCCGGCAGCGGCGCGCGGCAGATCGAAACGGGACTCGCCCGCGCGGCCTCCGGCGCTGAAAGGGCGGGGGGTGCCCTCGACCGCCTCGCCGAAGGCTCCGGCAAGCTCCTGGAAGGGCAGCGGACGGCACAGCTCGGCGCGTTCTCGGTACAGAGCGGCTCGTCCGATCTGGTCGGGAATCTGCGCGGTAACGCGCTGGAAAGGGCGCGAAAGCTACGGGCCGAACTGAAGCAGCGCAGCGCGGCCGACCCGTCGCTGATCCCTCAGGCACAGGAAGCCGAAAGGCTGGTGGAAGCGCTGGCGATCGCCCGCAACGAAGCGATCCGCGTCAGCAACCAGTCGACGCATCTGCACGACGGTCAAGTGAAGCTGACCGAAGGCAGCGCCAGGCTGCACAGCGGAGCGCAACGGCTGGCGGGCGCGGCACAGAAGCTGCCGAGCGGGCTCGAACGGCTGAGGGACGGCACCTCGCAGCTGGTCGGCGGGCTGACGCAGCTGCAGGGTGGCGCCGACACCCTGCAGCGAAAGCTGGCCGAAGGCTTTCAGCGGTCGCGGCCGCTGCAGACCGGACTGCGCCGGGCGAATGTGAGCGTCTCGGTCAGCGCCAACCGCCTCAACCGCAAGATCGGGCACCTGCGCCGGGCCTCACCGGGAATCTTCAACTCGGGCTACTTCGTGCTCTCGGCGCTGCAGGGGGCGCCCAAGCAGGAAAGGAAGCGCGTCTCTCGCATCATCGACCTGAAGCACGGCGGGCAGGCGGCGCAGATGGTCGTCATCCCCCGCTACACGTTCAACACGCCGGGCTCCACCGCGCTCAACGGCCGTCTGACGCGCGATGCGGGCCGGCTCGCCGCAACCACGGGCACCTCCACCGGGGTCACCGGTGGAGCGGCCGAACTCATCGACTACACCAACGTGATCTCCGAACGGATCCCGATCGTCATCGCGGTGATCACCATCGCCACCTTCCTGATCCTGGTCGTCATCCTCAGGGCGCTGTTGCTGGCCGCGATCGCGGTGGCGCTGAACCTGGCCACGGTAACGGTGGCCTTCGGTGTGTTGACGCTGCTCTTCAACGTTCCCGAGGGCTGGCCGCTGGGCGGGCACAACTACGTCGACGCGATCGGAGCGGCCGGCATCTTCGGCATCGTCTTCGGGCTCTCGATCGATTACGCCGTGTTCCTCCTGATGAGGATGCGTGAGCACCACGAGAACCGCGGCACCAACGAGGAGGCGATCGCCTTCGGGCTCGAGCGCACGGCTCAGGTGATCACCGGGGCGGCGGCGATCATGACCGCGGTCTTCGTCGCCTTTGCCGGCGCTCCGATCGCCACCGTCAGCCAGCTTGGCATTGGCTTGACCGTGGCGGTCGTGCTGGATGCGACCGTGGTCCGGATCGTCTTGCTGCCGGCACTGATGCTGCTCCTGGGCGACCGGGTCTGGTGGCTACCGCCGCGGCTGGCGCGGGTTCTGCCTGAAATCGATCTTCACGGCTCGCGGGCGGGTTAGATAGGAGAGCGAGACATAAGGAGCTCGGCGGGCGCCGGTGGGAACTCGTGTAACTTGGTCGCCGAGCTGGATCGGGTTCCGGCGAGATGCGCGTCGTGCGATCGCCAGGGCAGCCGCAGAGCAGACAAGGGAGCGGAGCTACGTGGGAAAGTTTGCAATGACTTCATCTCTGCCCAGACTGGGTGCGATCCTGATGATCTCGCTGCTCGTTGCCGTCCCGGTGGCGCTCGCCGAAGAAATCACCAGGGACGAATACGTCGCCAGGGTAGAGCCGATCTGCAAGGCGAACACGGAAGCCAACTCGCGGATCCTCAAGGGCGTCAAAGAACAGGTCAAGAAAGATGAGCTGCTGCCCGCCGGCAGCCGCTTCATCCGCGCCGCCTCGGCACTTGGCAAGGCGGTGAAACAGATTGCCGCGGTCCCCCAGCCCGCCGAAGACACGACGAAGCTGACCAAATGGATCGGCTACCTGAAGCGGGAGGAAAAGTACCTCCGCGAGATCGGCCAGGCGCTGAAGGCGAACGACAAGAAGGACAAGTTCCGTGCGCAGAAGCTGGCGGTGGAACTCAACAAGAACAACAACAAAGCCAATAACACGGTGATCAGCTTCCCCTTCCACGAGTGCCGTATCGACTCGTCAAGGTTCCTCTAGCTTGAAGCGGGGTCGGCTGCCAGCGGTCGTGTTCGCCATCGTGGTCGGCCTGGCCGGCGTCGCGCGGGCAGAGATCGTCGCGGAAGGCAACCTGCTCGTTACGTTCAACGGCGGGATCTCGCCACACGCGCTTCCCCGGACCGACACCGCACCGGTCGCAGTCAGCATCGATACGAGTTTTAGGACCTCAGATGGCTCCGATCCGCCGCAGCTGCAGCAGGTTTCTATCGCGATCAACCGCAACGGGAAGATCGTCGACCGGGGCCTGCCGATCTGCCGGGTCCGCAAGATCCAACCGGCGACGATCGCCGCCGCGCGTCGGATCTGCGGAGGCGCGATCGTCGGGCGCGGCCACATCCAGGTCCGCGTTCGGCTTCCGAACCAGGAACCCTTCACCTTCAAGGGCCCGATGCTGGTCTTCAACGCGGAGCGCTCGGGCGGCAAGCGTCAACTTCTGGCGCAGGTCTATGGCCTGCGCCCGCCCTCGGCGTTCGTGCTCAGATTCAAGGTCCTGGAGCAGAAGGGGACCTTCGGCACCGTGATCAGAACGAGGCTGCCCCAGGCGGCCGAAAAATGGGCTTACGTAACTCACTTCGGCATGCGATTGCGCCGCATATACACCTACCGCGGCAAGCAGTACAGCTTCGTCAATGCCGGTTGCTCGGCGCCGGCTGGATTCCCCGGAGCGGTTTACCCGTTCGCCCGCGCCAACTTCACGTTCGGCGACGGCAAAGCCGTCACCTCGACCCTGGTCCGCAGCTGTGCGGTCCGCTCCGGCTGACCCGTCGCCGCGAGAAAACCGCTCCTACTCCCCGCCGGCGATTGCGAGGACCGTGGACCGCCACAGCGCCGGCACCTGATCCGCCCGATCCTCGGCGTGGAGCTTCGCGCAGAGGCTGATCAGCGTGGCGAGCTCGCGAACCGCGTCGACGTCGCCGAGAGCGGCCAGCCGTTCGATGCCCAGCGCGTACAGATAGTCGCCGGCAAGAAGGGCGAGATCCGCATCGTGTCCTGACAGCAGTCGCGGCTGACCGTAGTGGAGGAGATAGCCCTCGCGCACCGACTCCACCACCAGCGCGTACTCCGCCGGGTTGGCGGCGGCGCGTGGCCCGGCCGCGGCGAGCGCACCGAGGACCGGCTCCTCGGTGGGATCGATCACGTGCGGCGAGATCGGCGTGTCCTCCTCGCGCAGCGCCGCGGCGAGTACCCGCAGAGCGTTGGCCGGGTCAGTACTCACCAGCCGGTCCGGTCTCGATTTTCGAGCCTGCGCGGCGATGAAGGCTCGGCGGTCGTCCTTGCCCTCACGCGAAGACCTCCGCCAGGGACTCCGCCGCCGCCGCCAGCGTGCGGTCGATCGCATCCTCGTCATGCGCGAGCGAAACGAACCACGCCTCGAACTGAGAGGGCGGTGGATACACACCGCGATCCAGCATTGCGCGGCAGAACCTGGCGTGAGCCTCCCGATCGCAGGCCGCGGCCGCCGCGAAGTCGTTGACCGGTTCGTCGCTGAAGAAGAGCGTGACCAGGCCCGGTGCGGCGGCAACCTGAAGCGGCCGGCCGGCGGCGAGGCTCGAGAGCCCGTCCGCGAGTCGGTGCGTGAGCGCCGCGAGCCGCTCGTAAGCGTCGGCGCCAAGCTCCCGCAGCGTCGCGAGGCCGGCCGCCATCGCCAGGGGATTCCCCGACAGGGTGCCGGCCTGGTAGACGTCGCCGGCGGGAGCGATCCTCTCCATCGTCCGGCGTGGACCGCCAAAGGCCGCAGCCGGGAGGCCGCCGCCCAGCACCTTGCCAAGGATGGTGAGATCCGGTTCGACGCCGTAGAGCTCCTGCGCACCGCCGCGGGCCACCCGGAAGCCGGTGATCACCTCGTCGAAGAGGAGCAGCGCGCTGGCGTCCAGCGTCACCTCGCGAAGGAACTCGAGATAACCGTCCTGCGGTGGAACCACCCCCATGTTTGCCGCGATTGGCTCGGCGAGCAGCGCCGCCACCGGATGCTCGGCGAGCGCCCGCGAGACCGCGCTGCGATCGTTCCACGGTACGACGACGGTCGCTGCCGTCTGCGCCGCCGTAACCCCCGGGCCGGCTGGGACCGCGAGGGTCGCGAGGCCGGAACCGGCCTCGGCGAGGAGGCCGTCGGAGTGGCCGTGGTAGGCGCCCGCAAACTTGACGACGACCTCGCGCCCGGTGACGGCGCGGGCCAGCCTCACCGCGCTCATCGCCGCCTCGGTGCCGGAGCTCGTCATCCGCAGCATCTCGACCGAGGGAACACGCGCCGCCACCTCTTCGGCCAGCTCAACCTCGGCCGCGGTTGCCGCCCCGTAGCTGATCCCCTTCCCGGCGGCTTCGGTGACGGCGGAGACGACCGGGCCCGGAGCATGGCCGAGGATCAGCGGGCCCCACGAGCAGATCCAGTCGATGTAGCGGTTGCCATCGACGTCGATCAGCTCACAGCCCTCACCGCAGGCGATGAAGACCGGGTCGCGGCCGATCTGCCGCATCGCCCGCACCGGTGAGTTCACCCCTCCTGGCAGAACGCGGACCGCGCGTCGATAAAGCTCAGAGCTACGAGTGTTCAGCTTCCCACCGCGCGTAGTCGGGTGTGAAGTAGCGAAGGCGGATCTTCTTGTACTCGGTCGACGAGTAGAGGATCGCGCGGTCATCCGGGCCGATTTCGCACTCGGCGGCGATCGAGTCGAGGATCGCGTCGCACTCCTCCTTGGAGCGGCCGTGAGCCATCGTGAAGACGCTGTAGGGCCAGTCGTCGTAGGTGGGGCGCTGGTAGCAGTGGGAGATGCCGCGGAAGGAGGCCATGCGGCTGCCGGTCTCGAGGATCTCTGTCTCGGGCACCTTCCAAACGCCCATCCCGTTGGCCGAGAACCCGGCGCGGCGGTGATAGAGGATCGCCGCGACCCGGCGCAGCAGCTTGCGATCGACCATCCGGCCGAGCGCCGCGAGCAGCTCCTCGGTGTCGATGCCCAGCTCGGCGGCGGCACCGTCGTAGGGACGCTCGATCGCCTTCATCGGGCCCTGTGCCGCGCGGATCAGAGCGATGTCATCCCCGCCGTAGGACTGCGCTTCGAGCTCTCGCGGAGGCGCAGCCTCAACCGGCGCCGCCAGCGCGTCGGTGCCCTTCTCCATCTCCAGGTTCATGTTGATCTTGAAGAGCGTCAGCGTCGGCAGCTGCCGCATCGACTCGGCGCCGGTCTCGCGCATCAGCACCTCGAGGGTTCCGCCCAAACCCAGCTTCGAGTCGGGCGGCACCGCGATCGTGAACCAGAGGTTGAAGTCGTGCGTGCGCAGGTAATTGTGCGAGACGCCCGGGTGAGCGTTGACCGCCGCCGCCGCGCGCTGCGGGTTCTCGCCATCCACCTTCGCCGCAACCAGCATCGAGTCATAGCCGAGGGCACGGGTGTCGAAGATCGGCGTGATCTCGCGGATGATCCGCTCGTCGAGCAGGCGCTGGGTCCGGGCGAGGACGTCACTCAGCTCCATCCCGGCCTGCGCCGCGACGAGCGCGAACGGCTCGGGGTCGAGCGGGAAGTTCGACTGCAGCAGGTTCATCAGCCGCTTGTCCGCATCGTCGAGTGGGACGGCGCTGCCGTCACGGCGGGAGCGCGCCTTCGACTGCGGAACCTTCACTGAAGCCATCCCGCAGCCTCCTTCGCGTAGTAGGTGACGACCGCGTCGGCACCGGCGCGACGGATCGAGGTCAAGGTCTCCAGCACCGCTGCCCGCTCGTCAATCCAGCCCTTGGCGGCCGCCGCCTTCAGCATCGAGTACTCGCCGGAGACGTGGTAGGCGGCAACCGGAGCGCCGGTAGCGTCCTTGACGCGGCGGACCACGTCGAGGTACGGGGTGGCGGGCTTGACCATCAGCATGTCCGCTCCCTCGGCAAGGTCGAGGCTCGCCTCCCGCACCGCCTCCTCGGCGTTGGCCGGATCGAGCTGGTACCCGCGCCGATCGCCAAACTCCGGCGTCGACTCGGCGGCGTCCCGGAACGGACCGTAGAACGCCGATGCGTACTTGGCGCTGTAGGCGACGATCGGGGTTCCCGCGTGGCCCTCCTCGTCCAGCTGGTGCCGGATCGTCGCGACGCGCCCGTCCATCATGTCGCTCGGCGCGACCGCGTCGGCGCCGGCCTCGGCGTGGGAGATGGCTGTTTTTGCCAGCAGCTCGACGGTGATGTCGTTATCCACCTCGCCGTCGCGGACGAAGCCGCAGTGGCCGTGCGAGGTGTACTCGCAGAGGCATACGTCGGTGATCACGGTCAGCTCCGGGTGCGCGCCCTTCAAAGCCCGGACCGCCATCTGCACGACGCCCTCGTTGTCGTAGGCGCCGGTACCCGTCTCGTCCTTGCCGGCGGGGATACCGAAGAGGAGGACGGCGCCGACGCCGGCCGCCTGGATCTCCGCTGCGTCGTCGACCAGCTCCGAGATCGAGAGGCGCTCGATCCCCGGCATCGACTCGACCTCCTCACGCACGCCCTCGCCCGCCACCACGAAGGCCGGCTGGATCAGTTGGCTGGGCGCAAGGTTCGTCTCGCGGACCAGGCTGCGCAGCGCCTCTGTGCGACGTAGCCGTCGCATTCGTGTGGCCGGAAACGCCATCGGCTCGATTCTAGGGCCGACGCGAACCCGGGCGGCGCCGGGCCGGGTAGCGTTCCGCCGATGGACGCGACCGCCACCGCAGCGCTCGAGGCACGGGGGCTGGTCAAGAGATACGGCGCCAGGGAGGCGCTGCGGGGGGTCGACTTCGAGGCCAAGCCGGGTGAGCTGCTCGGTGTGATCGGACCGAACGGAGCAGGCAAGACGACCTTGCTCTCGATCCTCGCCGGCATCATGCGGCCGGACGGCGGCGAGGTTCACCTCCCTCGGGGGGAGGTCGGTTGGGTGCCGCAGCAGGCGGCGCTCTACCGCCGGCTCACGGTCGAGGAGAACCTGCTGCTCTTCGCGCGGCTGGAGCGGCACGAGGATCCCCACGCCTCGGTGGAGGAGATGCTCGAGCTCTCCGGCCTCGGAGACCGCCGGGGCGAGATCGTGGCGCGCCTCTCGAGTGGAAACCAGCAGCGGATCAACATCGCCGTCGGGCTTCTGGCCCAACCGGTGGCCTTGCTTCTGGACGAGCCGAGCGTCGGGCTGGACCCCCGTCAGCGGGCCCGCCTCTGGCGGTTCGTGCTCGAGCTGGCGGCGGGTGGAACGACGGTCGTCTTCTCCACCCACGACATCCAGGAGGCTGAGCGCTACGGCGAGCGGCTGCTCGTGCTCGCCGACGGCGAGCGGCTCTTCCAGGGGACACCCGACGAGCTGCGCAATGCGGTTCGGAGCGAGGCCCCCGAGGCCGCGAGCAGCGATTTCGAGACAGCTTTTGTCTCCTTCCTCCACCACCGTGGGCACTGACTGATGCCGCGCGGTCCTTCCCACCTGATCTCGCCTTGCCGCCAAGCTGGGCAGGAACGGCTTCGCTGATGCGCTGGCTCCTGCTCAAGGACCTCCAGATCCTCCGCCGTTCGCCCCTGCAGGCGTTCCTGCTGATCGCTTACCCGATGCTGATCGCGATCCTTGTCGGCTTCGCGATCTCCCGCGGGCCGGAAAAACCTCGCGTCGCCTTCCTCAACGAAGTGCCGGCAGGGTCCAGAGTCATGGTCGGCGGTGGCCGCCTGCCGGCGGTGGGAGTCGACGAACGCATCTGCGGCCGCGTCGACTGCCTGTACGTCAAGGACCGTTCGGAAGCAGAGGCAAAGGTTCGCTCGGGCGACGCCCTGGCGGCCCTGATCCTGCCCGCCGACCTGGTCGACCGCCTCAACTCGCTGTCGACCCTCAGCCCGGAAACGCCGCGCGTCGTCGTGATCGTCAACGAGGACGATCCGGTCAAGGCGCGCCTTGTCGACGATCGCATTTCCTCGCTGCTGACCGAAGCGAATCTGCTGGTCGCAAGGCGAATCGCGGCGGAAGGCGGCAGGTACCTCAATCTCGTCGTCAACGGCGGCACCTTCAGGGTCCTCGGCCAGCCGGTGGGGATACTCGGGCTGCGCGCCAGCGCCGCCATCCTCGCGGCGCTGCGCTCCACCGTCCCCCCCGGCCCGCTGCGCCTCTCGCTCGACCGCGTCATCCACTTCGCCACCGTGGCGCGGGAAAATCTCGATGTCGCCGGTCCTCTGATCGACCGTCTCGCGCAGCCGATCGTCGTCCACAAGGATGTCGTCAGCGCACCGACTCCCCCGCTCGAAATCTTTGCGATCGCTGTCGCGGCGACCTTCACCTTGACCTTTGTCACCGTCCTTCTCGTGGCCGGCTCGCTGGCCCTGGAGCGCGAGGAAAACGCGTTCTCCCGGCTCACCCGGGGCTTGGTCTCGAGCTCGGGGCTGCTGATCGAGAAGATCCTGCTGGGGATGACCGTCGGCCTCCTCGTCACGCTGCTGATGCTGGCGGGCCTGCAGCTCTTCGTGCCGCTCGAATGGGGGCGGTTTCCGCTTTGGCTGGCGGCGATTCTCGCCGGCGGTGGAGCGCTTGCCGCGGCCGGGGCGGCGCTCGGGGCGGCGGCGCGCGAGGTGCGAGCGGTTTCTCTCCTCGCGTTCATGATCGCGTTGCCGATCGCTTTGCTTTCGCTCGTTCCCTCCGGCGCGGTCGGCACAGCCACCGACGACGCGATCAGGCTGCTGACGGCGCTCTTCCCGTTCAAGCCCGCTCTGCAGGCGATGACCGCGGCGCTTGACGGCTCCGGGCCCGGGATCGGTGCCCCGCTCCTCCATCTCGCCGTCCTGATCGGCGGCTACGGCCTCATCGCGCGCTTCGCGCTGCGCCGCTTCGCGGCGAACTAGGAGCGCGCCAAGACTCCTCCTCGCGGCCGGTTTGCGGCCGGCCATGCAAGTCCACCGATCTGCGCGTTGCCCGTCGTTTGGGCGTAAGGCGGCTGCGACAAATAGCCCTTAACAGGGGGTAAGTTTTCTGCTCTAATACGGGCTATGGCCCTCGTTGATCGCTCCAATCCTGCTCGGGCCAAGTCTTCCGACTCGCGCTATTCGCTTATGGAGTTCATGCGGGAGTTCCCAGACGATGAGACATGCCTGCAATGGCTCTGGAAGACGCGTTGTGCCGTTGATTCGGAGGCCGCCAAAGCCTTCTGCCCCAAGTGCGAACTGGACCGTCCATTCCATCGCGTCAGCGGTCGGCCAGCGTGGGATTGCGACTACTGCGGTCACCATCTGCACCCGACCGCAGGAACGATCTTCCACAAGTCGTCCACATCGCTTCAGCTTTGGTTCTACGCGATGTTCTTGGCCTCGCAGACGCGCTGCGGCATCAGCGCCAAACAACTAGAGCGCGAGATCGGCGTGACGTACAAGACCGCCTGGCGGATGCTGAACAAGATTCGCAATCAACTCATGGATGAGGAGGATGGCGAGCCACCGTCGGGCGACGTCGAGGTTGACGAGACTGCCTACGGAGGCAAGCCGCGCCGAGGCGACATTGCCCGGATGCAGAGAGAGGGCGACGCGGACCTGAGTGCTGCGGGTGACAGCGAAAGAAGATGACGGTCTTGGCGACGGTCGAGCGAGGCGGTCGCGTTCGGGCATCCGTCGTCCCCAGTCGCGGCCGAGATTCCCTCCAAGGCGAGACCGTCAAATACGTGCTCCCCGCCCCAACGATCTTCTCTGATGAGTGGCCCGCCTACCACGGCCTCGCGGAGAAGTTCAAACGCCACCATCGCATCCGTCATTCGGAAGAGATCTACGTCGAAGGCGACGTACATACCCAGACCATCGAGGGATTCTTCGGCAACCTCAAGCGAGGCATCGACGGACCTACCACGCCGTTTCAGCCAAGTGGCTACAGGGCTATCTGAACGAGTTCACGTGGCTACAACCGGCGCAACAACGTCCGGGCGATGTTCCTGGCCCTGATTGAGCGAGCGGCGCTCTGAAGAGGACCGGAGC
>JBAVGD010000009.1:0-2514 GCA_049684635.1 Solirubrobacterales bacterium
GGGTAACACCCCTCTCCTCGCCGATCGTGAGATCGAGGAGAACTTGTGGCGGGCGATCAGACATGGGATGGCGGGGAAGCTGATCGACTTTCGCCGCGGGGCCGAGGTCGAGGCGCGTGCCGTGCTCGACGAGATGCTCACCTGGACCGATCCGGCTCGCTCCCAGCTGGGGATCGACGTGGAGTTGCCGGACCGTAACGGCGCTCAGCGATCGCGCGAGGCGGTGGACGCGGGAGTTTCCATCGAGGACATCTACCGCGATGCCGTCGCTGAGACCAAACGTACCTACACAGCCGCTCCGCAGGCCGCCAAACCAGCGTAGATCTCGCTCTGCAGGCGCGTTCGCCGCCTGCCCATATAGACTCCCGCGCCGCTCAAACCATCCGGAGGGACCTCAACTTGACCAGCTTTCTGACCGAATATGGAGTCGTCGTCGCGCTCGTCTGCGCGGTTGCGGCAGTTATCTACGGGCTCGTAATCACCCAGCGCCTACTGGCGAAGTCGCCTGGCAACGAGCGCATGCAGGAAATCTCGGGCGCCGTTCAGGAAGGCGCAAAGGCCTACCTCACCCGCCAGTACACGATCATCGCCACGGTCGCGGTACCGATCGCGATCGTGCTCTGGGTCCTCCAGGACTACAAGACGGCGATCGGCTTTGTCTTTGGCGGCCTCCTCTCGGGCGCGGCCGGCTTCATCGGCATGAATCTCTCGGTGCGCGCCAACGCCCGCGTTGCCGAGGCTGCGCGCGGCGGCGTGCCCCCGGCGCTCGACGTCGCCTTTAAGGGCGGCTCCGTCACCGGCCTGCTCGTGGTGGGGCTGGCTCTGCTCGGCGTCGCCGGCTACTTCGGCATCCTGATCCTCACCGGATCAAGCGACAAGGACGCGGTGGACGCGCTGCTTGGTCTCGGCTTCGGAGGTTCGCTGATCTCGGTTTTCGCCCGACTTGGCGGTGGCATCTTCACGAAGGCCGCCGACGTCGGCGCCGATCTGGTCGGCAAGGTCGAGGCGGGCATTCCCGAGGACGATCCCCGCAACCCGGCGGTGATCGCCGACAACGTCGGCGACAACGTCGGCGATTGCGCCGGCATGGCGGCGGACCTCTTCGAGACCTATGCGGTGACCTCGGTCGCCGTGATGCTGCTCGGCGTACTGACCTTCACCGGTGCCGGCGGTGATTTCTCACGCCAGGTGGCGATCTTCCCACTGGTGATCGGCGGCGTCGCGATCATCGCCTCGATCATCGGGGCGCTCTCGGTGCGGACCAAATCCGACCGGGTCGAGGGTGCTCTCTACCAAGGCCTGATCGTCTCCGGCACCCTTTCGATCGCGGCCTTCTACCCGATCACCAAGTGGCTGATGGCGGATCCGGTCCGGCTCGGCCTCAGCACCGTCGCCAAGACGGTCACCACGACCGATCTCTGGCTATGTGCTGTGATCGGCGTAGCCGTGACGGCGCTGCTCTTCGTCATCACCGATTACTACACGTCGACCCGCTTCCGGCCGGTGAGGACGATCGCCGACGCCTCGGAGACCGGTCACGCAACGAACATCATCCAGGGGCTGGCGCAGGGCTTCCAGTCGACCGCGGCGCCGGCGCTGGTGATCGCGCTGGCGATCCTCGGTGCGAACGAGCTGGCGGGCGTCTACGGCATCGGTGTCGCCGTAATGGCGCAGCTCTCGCTCTGCGGGCTGATCGTCGCTCTCGATGCCTTCGGGCCGATCACCGACAACGCCGGTGGCATCGCCGAGATGGCCGACCTGCCAGAGGAGGTACGCAACGGCACCGACCCGCTCGATGCAGTCGGCAACACGACCAAGGCGGTGACCAAGGGCTATGCGATCGGCTCTGCGGCGCTGGCCGCGCTGGTGTTGTTCGCCGCCTTCAAAAGCGAACTTGCGGACGAAGCGCCGGTTGGCTTCGACCTCAACGGCCTCTTTCACCTCACAACCCCAGCGGTGCTGATCGGCCTGATCATCGGGGGCATGATGGTCTACCTGTTTGCGGCCCTCGCGATCGAGGCCGTCGGCCGCGCCGGTGGCCAGGTGGTCGAGGAGGTTCGCAAACAGTTCCGCGAGCACCCCGGAATCATGGAGGGCACGGAGAAACCCGAGTACGGCAAAACCGTCGCCATCGTGACCGCGGCCGCGCAGAAGGAGATGATCCTGCCGTCGCTGATCCCGATCGTCGTGCCGGTCATCGTCGGACTGCTCAGCGTCGATGCGCTTGGCGGGCTGCTGATCGGCGTCATCGTCGTTGGCCTCTTTATGGCGATCTCGATGACCGCGGGTGGAGGCGCGTGGGATAACGCCAAGAAGCTGATCGAGGACGGCGCCCACGGTGGCAAGGGCTCCGATGCCCACGCCGCCTCGGTAACCGGCGACACGGTCGGCGATCCCTACAAGGACACGGCCGGGCCGGCGATCAACCCGATGATCAAGGTGGCCAACATCGTCGCAATCCTGATCATCCCGATCGTCCACTTCTGAGACGTATGCGGGCGGGAGGGGCAGGGT
>JBAVGD010000010.1:0-17800 GCA_049684635.1 Solirubrobacterales bacterium
GAGGTGTGTCGCGCTGGGCTCCTATCGTCCGTCGGCGCGGCCGGGTTTAGCGATGGTCGATCTGCACGAAACCCACCGCTTTCTCGAATGCGGCCCGCCACCGTCTGCCCACGAGGAGGCGTCGCCGTGTCACCCGCGAAGCACAACGAGCCACGACCGTGACGGACGCGACAATATGAACAGCTAGATGGAAGCCCGCTCCTCAAGCTCGATGATTGGCACGGTGCTCTCCGAGCGCTACCGGCTCGAGGCGAAACTGGGCAGCGGCGGCATGTCGACGGTCTACCTCGCCTGTGACGAAACGCTCGACCGGCCGGTGGCCGTCAAGGTCATGCACCGCGAGATGTCCGAGCAGGCCGACCAGCTGGAGCGGTTCCGGCAGGAGGCCCGGGCGGTCGCCAAGCTCAGCCATCCCAACGTCGTTTCCGTCATCGACGCCGGCGAGGACGGCGGCCACCCCTACATCATCTTCGAATACGTCAAGGGCGAGACGCTGAAGCAGCGGATCGCACGGATCGGAGCCCTCGACGCTCAGGAGGCGATCGCCTACGCGATCGAGGTGGCGCGGGGCCTGGCGGTTGCCCACGCGCGCCAGATGGTCCACCGGGACATCAAGCCGCAGAACATCCTGATCGACGAGGAGGGCCGTGCCAAGCTGACCGACTTCGGGATCTCCCGGCAGCTCGAACAGGACGGTGTGACGGCGACCGGCCGCGTCCTCGGGACCACCGACTACGTGGCGCCCGAGCAGGCGATGGGGCACAGCGTGGATCCGCGCTCCGACATCTACTCGCTCGGCGTCGTGCTCTACGAGATGCTGATCGGGCAGGTCCCGTTTCACGCCGACAGCCAGGTCGGCGTGGCGATGAAACACGTCAACGAGGAGCTCCCGGACGTGCAGCGCCGTCGCCCGGAGCTCTCGGCCGCGGTCGCGCTCGTCGTCGAGCGGGCAACCGCCAAGAACCCGGCCGAGCGCTACCAGGAGGTCGCCGAGATGATCGACGATCTCTCGACCGCGCTGGAAGTCGAGGCGGCGCGGGCCGGCTCGACCACCGGAGAGGCCACCAGCGTGCTCGAGGCCGTGCCACCGCCGAAGCGAAAGCTCTCGGGCAACGCCCGCTGGTCCTGGGCGGCGATCCTCGCCCTGCTCTTGATCGGCGGCGGGACGTTGCTTGTCGTGCAACTGATCTCGAGCGGAAGGCTCGGCGGCGGCGGAGCCGAGAAGGGCAACGGCAGCCCGGTGCAGATCTCCACCGCAACCGATTACGACCCGCAGGGAGACGGTGAAGAGGTCAGCAGCAAGGTCGGGCTGGTCAAGGACGGCGACCCGACCGGGACCGCCTGGGAAACCGAGCACTACGACAGCGAAACGTTCGCCGGGACGAAGACGGGTCCCGACCCGGGCGTCGGCGTCTACCTGACGACGGCCACGCAGGTCACTCCGGCCAAGATGGTCGTTCGCAGCCCGACGCCCGGCTGGAACGCACAGGTCTTCGCCGCCCCCGCCGGCCCCCCGTCCGATCTATCCGGATGGGGCGAACCGGTTGGCGAAGTCGAAGACGCTTCGACCATCCAGGAGATCGCCATCGACGTTCGGGAGCCGTCCCGCTACTTCCTGCTCTGGTTCACGAAGGCCTCCGAAGCGCTCGATCAGCCGGGCCGCTACCAGGTGGAGATCAGCGACATCAAGCTGCTCGGCTAACCGACCGGGGCCGCCTCGGGCGGGGTCGATTCAGGGGCGGTCGATTCAGGCGCGCTGGAACGCGCGGGCTTGCCGACGATCAACGTCACGCTCGTGCCCGGAGCGACTTCCAGGCCGGGCGGAGGGAACTGGTCGGTGACCCGGCCGACCTGACTCGGGACTTCGGTTTCCTGTTCCTGCACGGTGGGCTGCAACCCCGCGGCGCGGACGGTTTCGACGGCGGCGGCGCGTTCCTTGCCGATCACATTGGGGACGGTGGCCTTCTGTTCTTCGGTCTTCTTCGCCTTCCCCTTGGAGACGACCAGCGCAACGGTTGAGCCGGGCGGCAGCAGCTTTCCCGCATTGGGCGATTGCTGCACCACCTCTCCCGCCGGCGCGGAGTTCCGCTTTTCCGAGACACTCGGGACGAAGCCGCGCCCGCGCAGCTGCTGCACCGCCACCGATCGCTGCGTCCCGACCAGAACCGGAACCTTGTTCAGCTTCGGCCCGGCGGAAACGAAGAGGGTGACGGTCGAGCCCCGCGTCGGCCGCGTTCCGGCCGGGGGCTGAGAGTGGACCACGAGACCGGCTTCGACCGTGGCCGAGTGGACGCTCTTCACTTTCGGTTTCAGGCCCTGGTGCTTCAACTTGGCGACCGCGTCGGCTGCCGACAGACCAGTGGTCGACGGCACCTTGACCCGCCCGGGGCCGGCGCTGACCGTCAGCGTCACCTTCGGTTTCGAGCAGAAGAAGGTGAGGAACGCGCAGTCCATCGACGCCTGTCTGGCTGGGGGCGACGCCGCCGGGTCCTGCTCCAAGACGGTGTCCGCCGGAGCCTGCCGCCGCACTCGCTCGACGCCGGCGATGGAGAAGCCTTCCTGCTGCAGCAGGGCGATCGCCACGTTGAGCTGGTTCCCGGTCACCGCCGGCACGGGGGTGCTCGTGTCGCGAGTCAGGGCGAGCCCAACAAGAGCGCCGAAGAGCACCGCGGCGAGCACCAGCAGCCACGCGACCCGCCGGTTGCGACGCTCTTCCTCGGCTTCGAGGTCCGGGTTCTCGGGAAGCGGAGCGGCGGGAGGCAGGGGAGCGAAGACTGCAGTGCCGCCCCCTGGCGCCCCGGGCGTGAGCATCGCCTCGTCGAGCGCCGCGATGAACGCGTCGGCGTTTTGAAAGCGTTCGGCCGGTTCCTTCTTCAGCGCCCGCATCGCCACGGCGTCCAGCGCCGGCGAGACCCGCTTGTTGAACGTGCTCGGGACCTGCGGCGTCTGCGTCACCTGCTTCATCGCCACCGCGACACTGCTGTCGCCATCGAAGGGGACGCGGCCGGCGAGCGCCTCGTAGAGCATCACGCCGATCGAGTAGAGGTCGGACGAGGCCGTGATCTCGGTTCCCTGCGCCTGCTCGGGGGAGATGTAGTGCGGGGTGCCCATCACGACGCCGACCTGCGTGACCTCCGAGGCGCCGGCGCGGGCGATCCCGAAGTCCGTGACCATCGCTTTCCCCTCGGCGTCGACGATCACGTTGTGGGGCTTGAGATCGCGGTGCACCACACCGTGACGGTGCGCGAAGCGGGCGGCCTCGAGGACCTGGCGGACCAGGGCCACGGCTTCGGGCGGCGTCAGCCCGGCGTCGATTGCGGCCTTTAGGGACCGGCCGGCGACGTACTGCATCGCGATGTAGTAGGCGCCTTCGTACTCGCCGCGATCGAAGACGGCGACGATGTTGGGGTGCTGAAGGCCTGCGGCGGCCTCCGCCTCGCGGCGAAAGCGCTCGATGAACTCCGTGTCCTGGGCAAAGCGGGGGTGAAGGATCTTCAGGGCAACGCGGCGCTGCAGGTGCGGGTCTTCGGCAAGCCACACGTCGGCCATGCCGCCCGACCCGATCCTGCGCAGCAGCCGGTAGCGCCCGTCGACCACGCTGCCCTCGCCGATCTCAGGCACCCGCCCCTCCTCTCGCCATCCCGCCTCTCAGCCTCCGTTCAGAATCGTTTCCGCGATGTCGCGGAAGATCGGTGCGGCAACATCGTTGCCGAACTTGGTTGTGCACTCGACCGTAGCCGCGATCGCGATCTTCGGGGCGTCGGCGGGCGCGAAGCCTATGAACCATGCCTGGTTCTCTTCGGTGCCGCCACCGCAGGATTCGTTGTAAGGGGTTTCGGCGGTTCCGGTCTTCCCCGCCACCGGGACACCGGATATCGCCGCGTTGGTGCCGGTTCCAGCGCTGACGACGCCTTCCATCGCGGTGGTCAGCTCGGCAGCGGTCTGCGCGCTGACGGCCTTGCGGTAAACCGAAGGTTCGAGGCGATCGATCACGCGGCCGTCGGGATCGACGACGCGGCTCCAGATCTGCGGCTTCATCAACGTCCCATGATTTGCGACCGCGGCAGCAACCTCGGCCATCTGCAGCGGCGTGACCGCGAGGCGCTCCTGGCCGATCGCGACGCGCGCCAGGTCGACCGGGTCGTTCGGGCCGAGCAATTCCCCTTCCGAGAAGACGCCGCTCTTGTACACCTGGCTCGAGGGGAGGTCGATCGCGGGTGTCGCGTTGAAGCCGAAGCGATCCATGTACTTGAACAGCGTGTCCTCCCCAACCTGCTGGCCGAGCTGCCCGAACCAGGTGTTGACCGAATAGGTGAGCGCCGTGTCCAAGCTGATCGGCGGGAAGCTCTGGTTGAAGTCGTTCTGAAGCGGCTGGCCTTCGACGGTGAGCGTGCCCGGAGCTTCGAACGCGGTTTCCGGCGTGATCGTCCCGCTGTCGAGGCCGGCGGCGGCGGTCACCACCTTGAATGTCGACCCCGGCGGATACTGGCCCTGGGTCGCGCGGTCGAGCAGCGGCGAGGTGGCGTTGACGTTGAGGTGCGAAAGCCAGTAGGGAACGCGGTTCGGATCGTACGGCGGGTTGGACGCCAGAACCAGAACCCGCCCGGTGCTTGGTTCGATCGCCACCACCGCCCCGAAGCCGACTTCGCGCAGGTCGTTGAGCGCGACGCGCTGAGCCACCGGGTCGAGGTTCGTGACCACATCGTTCCCCTGCTGGGTGCCGCCGCTCAGCTGGTCGAGGATGGAGCTGAACTCCGAGCCGTTCCCGACCAGTTCGTCGTTATGGGACTTCTCGAACTCGCTGTCGCCCTGACGGACGAAGCTGTAGCCGATCGGATGCCCGTACAGCGCTCCGGCCGGGTAGCGCCGCACGTAGCGCTTCGCATCGCCCCTGCCCTTGGCGACCGAGCGGGCGAGGACCGAGCCGTCGGCGGCCAGGATCCGGCCCCGCGCGATGCGTTGCTGCTCGAGCAGGGGACGCTTGTTCGCGTTCTCTTCCCTCAGCGCCTTCGCGTGAAACACCGACCAGTACGAGGTGAAACCGATCAAAATCGCGAAGAGGACGACGACCAGGCCGAACAGCTTGACGATCTGGCGGTTCACGGCCGCTCCATCGCGAATCCCGCTCGTGCCGCCGTGGCCTCGCGCCGAGCCCGGTCCGAGATCAGCAGCAGGAGCGCCAGCAGCACGAAGTTCGCGACGATCGAGCTGCCGCCGTAGCTGACGAACGGCAGGGTCACCCCGGTCAGCGGGATCACCCGGGTGACTCCGCCGATGATTACGAAGGCCTGGATGGCGAAGACGGCGGTCAGCCCCGTTGCCAACAACTTCGAAAAGCCGTCATCGGCCAGGAGGGCGATCTTGAAGCCCCTGGCCGCAACCAGGAGGTAGATGAGGACGACGGCACAGGCGCCGAACAAGCCGAGCTCGTTGACGATCAGGGAGTAGATCGTGTCCGTCTGCGCGGCGGGCAGCAGGGCGTCATGGGTGCCGGGGATGGTGATCAGGCCCTGGCCAAATCCTTTGCCGAACAACCCCCCATCCGCCTGGGCGTAGATCGACTGCAGGATCTGGTAGCCGCTCTTCAGCGGATGGCTGTAGGGGTTCAGCCATATTTCGACGCGGTCGTGGACGTGCGGAACCGTCGAGGCGAAGAACCAGGCGCCGACCAGGAACAGCGCCATCCCGATCACCACGAACGAGAAGCGTCCGGTCGCCACGTACAGCAGGGCAAGGAAGGCGGCGAAGAACATCAGCGAGCTGCCGAGGTCGCGGATGAAGACCAGCATCAGCATCGACGCGCCCCAGACGGCGAGCAGCGGGCCCAGGTGCTTGAGAGGCGGCAGGGTCACCCCAAGAATGCGCCGCGCTCCGACGATCAACACCTCGCGGTGCTCGCGCAGGTAGCTGGCGAGGAAGATGACGATGCAGATCTTCGAGAACTCGGCCGGCTGGAAGGCGAGCGGGCCGAGCTTCACCCCGAGGTAAGCGCCGTTGACCTGTTCGCCAACGCCCGGCAGGCGCGGGGCAAGGAGGAGCAGGAGGCCAACCGCGGCAATCGTGTAGCGGTACCTCTCCAGCACGTCGTAGTCGCGCAGCAGCTGGATCGTGAGGGCGAAGAGCACCAGCCCGAGCACGAACCAGTTGGCCTGGTCGCGGGCGAGGCCGGCATCGATTCGGTAGATCATCACCAGGCCGAATGCCGTCAGCAGGGCCACCAGCGGGAAGAGGTACGGATCCGCGTCGGGAAGCCTTATCCGCAGGTAGATGTGCGTCGCGAGGCAGACGGCGAGGAAATAGGCCCCGTAGATCAGGCTGAGGTTGCCGAGGCGGGCGTTCTCCTGCGCAAAGACGGCGGCGAATCCGGCGGTGAGAAGGAGGGCGACCGGAACCAGGGCGGCGAGCTCCCGGTTCCTGGCCCCGGTCAAGGGACCCCCTGGCTTCGTTCGATGTCTTCGATCAGAGAGACCGCATCGCCGCGGGAGCGAAGGCCGTGCCCGGTGACGGCTTCGCGACGCCGGCGCGGGAGCGAGCCGGTCTGGATCGGGGTTGCGTAACGCTCCTGGTACAGCTCGATCCCAAAGGGCAGGTCGTACGGCAGGCCACGGTAGAGGGCCACCCGCCCACCCTGGTCGGTGCCGAGGAACCACACCTGCCGGTTGCCGTACCAGGCGCCAAAGGCAAGCGCGGCGAGCAGCACGATCGCAAGCAGCGCCTTCGCCGCGGTACGCAGGCGACGAGGTTTCGGCTTCCTCGCAAGCTCCTCCCGCCGCTGACGAGCGGCGTCCCCGGCCAGGCGGCGGCGCACCTCGGTGGCGGTGAGGCCGGCCTCCTCGGCGGCGGAGCCAACCAGGGTCGGATGCTCTGGGGCCCGCTGCGGAGCGGCCGCGTCTTCGAGGCGGAAGGCGAGCGCGGTGATGTTGTCGCGCCCGCCCGCCCGGTTCGCCTCGTCCACGAGCGTGCCCACGGCCTCCGTCATCGACGCAGAGGTGGCGAGCACGCCGCGGATCCGCTCGTCGTCGATCATCGTCGTCAGGCCGTCGGAGCAGAGCAGGAAGACGTCACCGGCGTCAGCCGACACCGTCTGCACGTCGACCTCGACCTCCGGCTCGGGGCCCAGTGCCCGCGTGATGATCGACCGCTGCGGGTGGTCCTCCGCCTGGGCGTCCGTTATCTGGCCCTTCCGGCGCATCTCCTCGACAAGCGAGTGATCCCGGGTGAGGCGCTCCAGCCGACCATCGCGAAGGCGGTACGCGCGGCTGTCGCCGACGTGGCCGATGCAAACCTCCTCGCCCTCGGGATTGACGATCGCGGCGGTGATCGTGGTACCCATGCCGGCCCGCGAGGGGTCGTTCCGGGCCAGATCATGGATCTTGCGATTCGCCGCCTCGATCGTCTCGCGGAGGATCCGCTCGAGCGGAGCGTCGGGAAGGTCGCGGTCGAAAGCATCGGCGGCGGCTTTCGAAGCCACCTCTCCCGCCTGTGCCCCACCCATCCCATCGGCGACAACGAAGATCGGCGCGCGAACGAAGAAGGCGTCCTCGTTCGCGTTGCGTTGACGACCCGTGTCGGTGCGGAACGCGTGCTCGTCGACGCGAAGCATCACGGAACCTCGTAGCGAAACTCGCTGTCGCCTATCTGCACGGCGTCCCCGTCGATCAGCTCCGCCTCCCCGCGCAGGGTCGCCTGGTTCAGCAGTGTGCCGTTGGTCGAGTTCATGTCTTCGATGTACGTGTGGCCCCCTCGAGAGAAGATCCTCGCGTGCAGGCCGGAGGCATAACGATCGTCGATCTGCAGGTCGGCCTCCTTGGAGCGCCCGATCGAGAGCCCGCCGATCAGGTCGAAGCGCTCTCCCTCTCGCAATCCACCTCCCCGCTCGACCACCAGCCAGGCGTCGGCACTCGGGGGAGCGTCGCTGAAGGCAGGTGCCGGGTGGAAGCCGGTTGCGTCAGGGGCGGGGGCCATTGTGCCGCGCAGGTCCTTCAACGCGCTGCGAGCAATCCAGAGCAGGAAGAGGTAGAGAACGGCGAGGAAGCCGAACTTGAGAGCGACAGAGACCGGGTCGTAGCTCACGGGCCTACTGCTCGACGTCGAACATGAAGGTCGTCGTGCCGAGCGTGACCTCGTCGCCCGGGCGCAGGCGGCTCGATCCCACGCGCTGACCGTTGATCTTGATCCCGTTCGTCGAGCCCAGGTCGGCGATGGTCCAGTCTCCGGCCGGCGAGCGCCGCAGCTCGGCGTGGCGGCGCGAGACGTTCGGGTCGCGCAGCACGCAATCGACGTCCTTGGAACGCCCGATGGTTGCCCGCGGTCCCTCGAGCACGTAGCGGCGATCGCTGAGCGCCACCACCGCGCGAGTTGCGACAACGGCTTCCGGTACCGGCTTGGGGGAGGGAGCTCGGCCGCGGGGTGCCGAGTACACCATGGTGTGCCCCTCCTCACCCTGGGTGGGGCTGCCGCCCTCATGCGCCGGCGGCTTGACAAGGCGCGTCTGGATTCCGAACTCTCCCAACCGCAGGCGCTCGTCGGTTTTGAACTCCACCGTGGGCCGCGTCAGCGGGTCATAGCCACGGCGCCGCGCATGCTCGAGGAGGTAGCCGGACAGCTCCTGCTCGAGCGAGCGTTCGTAGCCTTCCAGCCTGGTCTGATCGCCACTGGAGAGATAGACCGTGTACTCGTTCGGCACGTAGACCCGCGCCACCCCGGCGGTCTTGTGGGCATCCATCTCCTTGGCCAGCTTGCGGGCGAGCTCGACCGGCTGCACCTCGGAGCTGAAGGCGCGACTGAAAACGCCCTCGACGAGGCCTTCGATCCGACTCTCGAGGTTGCGTAAGACGCTGATCGGGGCTCCTCTCGCACTGCGCGGTGGGGGTTCTCCGGGCGGAAACCGGCCTGAAATCCTAGATGGTCGAACCCGGGGTCACGGGTACCGGAACAACCCAGGTGTGGTTGGTTCTGGGCTCGACGGTCTCAAGGCAGGAACGCTCCGTGGCCGATTGCCAGCCAGGCGCCGAGCGCAGCCGCAGCTGCGATGGCGCTCAAACGCAGCCGCAGCGAGCCGCCCGAGCGGGAACGATGCTCGGCGAGTTGGTCGAGGGACGCCTCGATTGCGGCCCCCAGCTCCTCCAGGCCGGCCCGCCTCGAGGGCCGGGCCTGCAGGCAGGCATCGACCGCGTCGGTGAGCTCGCGGGGCAGATCGGGGCGCAGCCGCCGCAATGGGCGCGGCCGGGAGCCGATCGCTCGCGCCGTCGCCGCCGGGTTGAACCGTCGATTCGGGTTCTCGCCGCTCCAGCACTCGTACATCGTCAGGGCCAGCGAGTAGACGTCGGACTCGGGCCCGACCTTGCGTCCTTCGGCCTGCTCCGGCGACATGTAGGCGAGCGTGCCGACCAGATCGCCGGGCGCCGTCAGCGCGGCTCCGTCGGCAAGGCTGGCGACCCCGAAGTCCATCAGCTTGGCGCGCGGCTCTCCCTCCTCCGTCACGAGGACGTTCTGCGGCTTGACATCGCGGTGGACCACGCCGCGCGCGTGGGCATGGTCCAGCGCCTCGCAGAGATCCGCGCCGATCTCACCGATCTCGCGGTCGCTCAGTGCCCGTTCGTCGCTCAGCGATGAAAGCGTCGTGCCGTCGACCAGCTCGGTGACGAGCAGGGCGTTGCCGTCCTCCTCGCCGATCTCGTAGAGGGTGACGATCCCGGGATGGTTGAGCCGAGCGGCGGCCTGCGCCTCACGCAGCACGCGGCGGCCGGACTCGCCGCGGGATTCGATTGCCTTGACGGCGACTGAGCGCTCGAGCCGGCCGTCCCAGGCCTCGTAGACGACGCCGAACCCGCCGCTGCCGATCCGGCGCTCGATCAGAAAGCGGTTGAGAGCGAGCGAGCCGACCAAAGTCCCTCCGACTTCGCCGTGACCAGGTGGTCTCCTGCGCAGTCGTAGGAACCCCTTCTTAGGCGAAAAACGCAAGGTTTGCTGCGGGTCTTGACGCGAAGACCCCATCAGAGTGCATACTCTCCGGCCAGCCAACCAGTCTTTGGAGAGCCACTTCGTGGAGGATTCCCTTGCATCACGGCCGCAACGTCGACCGCGGCGGCCCCGCCGCCCGGAGCGGCAGCAGATACTTCTGCGGCGCGCGCTTGCCCTTGGCGTCGGCCTGCTGGTCCTGATTCTCCTCGTGCTGGGCGTAAAGGGCTGCCTCAACGCCCGCAAGCACCGCGCGCTCAGCGATTACTCGCGCAATGTGACCCAGATCGTCGACGAGACCGAGCAGACCAGCAAGTCGTTCTTCGGCAAGCTCTCGAACCCAGGCAGCCTCTCGGTGACCGAGTTCGTAGCGGAGGTCAACGCCGATCGCAGTGCGATGGACAACTACGCGGCGCGGGTCGACGGCCTCGATACCCCGGGCGACATGAGCAACCCTCAGAGGACGCTGAAGCTCGTCTACGAGTTGCGCAGCAGCGCGATGACGAAGATCGCCGGCAGTATGAGCACGGCCCTGGGCGATGTCGGGTCCCAGAAAGCGACGAGAACCATCGCCAACCAGATGCAGACGCTGCTCGCGAGCGACGTTCTCTATGCAGCCGTGGTGAAGCCGGAAATCGATGCCGTTCTCGCCGCTAACGGGATCACCGGCGACGACGTGCACGAGAGTCCCTTCCTCCCGGAAGGAACCAGCTGGCTCGACGAAAGCACCGTCAGCACCGCCCTCGGTTCGGTGAGCGGGTCGACCGGGGCGGCGACTTCCGGCGTCCACGGCCTCGGGCTGGTCGCGACCAGCGCCAACGGCACCGAACTGGCAGCTGAAACGACCACGGTCGTGCCGAGCGGAGAAACGCCCGAAGTCGAAGTCCAGGTCCAGAACCAGGGTGAATCGACGGAGAACGGAATCACCGTTTCCGTCGCCGTCAACGGCGGCAATGCCCTGCAGGGGAGCATCAGCACGATCGCGGCCGGAGAAACGGCCACGGCCACCATTCCCCTGACACCGGCGCCGAAAGGCAAGGTGACTCTGGAAGTCAACGTGCAGCCTGTTCCGGGCGAGCAGCTAACCGAAAACAACGAAGCCAGCTACTCGGTCGAATTCGAATGACGCGGACGGGAGGCGACGGGCGCGGCGCGGCTCTCGCCGAGACCGACGCAGAGCCCCTCGCCTAGACGCGATGCGGATCGCCTACCTCGGTCCGGCCGGAACCTTTACCGAAGACGCTCTTCGCGAGGCCATGGCCGGTGAGCGGTTCGAGCCGCAGTGGACATCGACGGTCCACGACGCCATCCTCGCGGTCGAGCACGGCGAAGCCGAGCGCGCATTCGTGCCGTTCGAGAATTCGATCGAGGGCTCCGTTCGGAGCAGCCTCGACACGCTCGCCTTCGAGACCGAGGCGGTGACCATCGCCGGGGAGCACGATCACGTCGTCAGCGCCCAGCTGATCGCTCGGGAGCCGATCGAGCCGCACCGGATCGCGAAAGTGCTGTCGCACCCGCAGCCCCTGGCCCAGTGCGCTCGTTTCCTGCGCGAGCACCTTCCCGAGGCCGGCCGCGAAAGCGTCAGCAGCACCGCTGAGGCCGTCCGCCTGGTCAGCGAGTCGGACCAACCGTGGGCGGCGATCGGAGCTCGTGCCGCTGCTGACCTCTATGGCTGCACGATCCTGCGGGAGGGGATCGAGGACGAGGCCGGAAACGTAACCCGCTTCGTCTGGATCGCCCCCGCCGGCACCGAGCTGGCCGGAAGCGGTCCGTGGAAGACCTCCCTCGTTTTCTCGGAGCTTGGCCAGGATCATCCCGGGGCGCTGGTGGACGCCCTGCAGGAGTTCTCCAGCCGGGGCATCAACCTGACCCGAATCGAGTCTCGCCCCCTTCGTGTCGGTCTGGGCCGCTACATGTTCTTCGTCGACCTCGAGGGCGCCGCCACCGACCCCGCCGTCTCCGCGGCCATCGCTGCACTCCGGGAAAAGGCCGAATCCGTCCGCATCCTCGGCTCCTACCCGGTGGGGTGACGGGAACTCGTCACAAGTTCCCGCGATGGCCTGCGTAGAATCTCCGAGCAATATGGCACGAGTACTCGTACTCAACGCGACGTATGAGCCGATCAACGTCTGTACGTTGAGGCGGGCTGCCGTCCTGCTCCTGAAGGAAAAGGCCGAGCTGCTGGAGAGGCGAGAGGGAGCGATTCACTCCGAGCGGATGACGATAGAGCGGCCTGACGTCATTCGGCTGGTCAGCTACGTACGGGTGCCGCGGCAGGCGCACCGCCGCAAGATCACCCGCCGGGCGGTGCTGGCGCGGGACGCCTGGACCTGCCAGTACTGCGGCTCCAGGAAGTCCGGACTGACTGTCGACCACGTGATTCCCCGGAGCCGGGGTGGAAAATCCGTCTGGGAGAACATCGTCGCCGCCTGCGCCAGCTGCAACCGCCGCAAGGGCAACCGCCTACCGCGCGAGATTCAGATGCACCCCCGAAAACGCCCCAAGGCCCCCGGCCCCAGCGTCTTCATCCAGGTGGCAAGCCCCAGCATCCCACCCGCTTGGCAGCAGTACCTCCCCGCCGCCGCCTGACCAAAGGCTGGAAAGGGAAAGGGACGGGTGTCCCCCGCCCGGACTCGCGGCCGGCAGCAGTGGACGGCTGAATTCACAGGTTCGCGGGCCGGCCGCTCTGAGTATCCGCCCGTTCGGGGGACACCCGTCCCTTTCTAGCCGGCGAGTTCGTCTGGCGGCGGTGTGTCGGTCGAGTCAGCTGGGTCTGCTGCCTCGCTCGACTCGACGACGAGGGCGACGGCGCTGACGCGATCGTCGTCCTTGATGTTCATCACCTTCACGCCCTGGGTGGGGCGGCCCATCCGCGAGATGCCCTTGACCGAGGTCCGCTGCACCATCCCGTTTTGCGAAATGAAGAGGAGCTCCTGGTGCTCGCGAACGACGAGGGCGCCCGCCAGACCTCCCTTCTTCTCGGTCAGCTTCGCCGTCAGCACCCCTTTCGTGCCGCGGCCCTTGACCGGGTACTCGGCAATCGAAGTGCGCTTGCCGTAGCCGTTCTCGGTAACGACGAACAACTCGGTGTCGTCGTGAGCGACGGCAAGCGCCAGCACCCGGTTCGGCCCGCCGTTGACCTTCGAGCCGACGTTCATGCCCTTCACGCCGGAGGTGTCACGCCCCATGGCTCGCACCACCTTCTCCGAGAAACGGGCGGCATGGCCGGACTTGGACACGAGCAGCAGGTCGTCCTCGCCCGTCGTGAGCCGCACTTGCACCAGCTCGTCGCCCTCGCGCACCTTGATGGCGATGATCCCGTCGGCGCGGATCGGCGTGTTATAGGCCAGGAACTCGGTTTTCTTGATCAGGCCCTTGGCGGTCGCGAAGGCGAGGTACTTGCCCTCCTTGAAGTCACGGGTTGGGATCACCGCCATCACCCGCTCCCCTTCGCGGAGCGGCAGCAGGTTGACCAGAGCGCTGCCTTTCGCGGTGCGCGAGCCCTCCGGCAGCTCGTAGACCTTGAGCCGGTAGACCTTGCCTCGGTTCGTAAAGAAGAGCAGGTAGTCATGCGTGGAGCAGATGCGGAGGTGAGCGATGTAGTCGTCCTCCTTGAGGTTCATCCCCATCACGCCGACTCCGCCGCGGTGCTGCTGACGGTAGGTGGTCAGTGGCAACCGCTTCACGTAGCCGGAGGCGGTGAGTGAGATCACCATCTGCTGGTCGGCGATCATGTCCTCGATTCCGACGTCACCCTCGAAGAAAGCGATCTCGGTGCGCCGCTCGTCCCCGTAGGTCTCGGTCACCTCGGTGAGCTCCTCCTTGACGAGACCCAGCACCCGCGACTCGTCACCGAGGATCGCCCGCAGCTCGCCGATTCGCTCGATCAGGTCTGCGTGCTCGGCGTGGACCTTGTCCGATTCGAGAGCGGTCAGGCGCTGCAACCGCATGTCGAGGATTGCCTGCGCCTGCTCGCGCGAGAGCTTGAATTTGGCGATCAGGCCCTCGCGAGCCGCGTCGGGGTCGGCAGAACCGCGAATCAGCTTGATCACCGCATCGAGGTTCTCGAGGGCGATCAGCAGTCCCTCGAGAATGTGAGCGCGAGCCGCCGCGCGGCGCAGTTCGTACTGGCTGCGGCGCGTCACCACCTCGCGCTGGTGCTGGACGTAGTGGTGTACGAGCTCGAGCAGGCTCAGGGTGCGCGGCACCCCGTCGACCAGCGCCACCATGTTGATCCCGAAGGTGGTCTGCATCGAAGTTTTCTTGTAGAGGTTGTTGAGCACGACCTTTGCCGGCAGGCCGCCGCGCTTGAGCTCGATCACGAGGCGCATCCCGGAGCGGTCGGTCTCGTCGCGGAGATCGGAGATCCCCTCCAGTTTCTTTTGCCGGACCAGGTCGGCGATCTTGGTGATCAGGCCGTTGTCGCCGCCCTTCTTGACCATGAAGGGAAGCTCGGTGACGACGATCGCGTCGCGACCTCCCTTCAACGGCTCGACATGCGCGCGGGCGCGGACCTTGACCGTCCCGCGGCCGGAGGCATAGGCGTCGCGGATGCCTTCCTGGCTGAGGATGCCGCCGCCCGGAAAGTCGGGTCCTTTGACGTGCTCCATCAGGCCGGCGAGGTCGGTGTCAGGGTCATCGATGTAGGTCATGACCGCGGCGGAGACCTCTCGCAGATTGTGTGGCGGGATGTTCGTGGCCATCCCAACCGCGATCCCCGAGGCGCCGTTGACCAGCAGGTTGGGGAACCTTGCCGGCAGGATCAGCGGCTCTTGCGTCGATTCGTCGTAGTTCGGTCCGAAGTCGACCGTGTCAGCGTCGATGTCGCGGAGGAGCTCTGTCGCCAGGCGCGCCAGGCGCGCCTCGGTGTACCTCATCGCGGCGGCCGGGTCGTCGTCGATCGAGCCGAAGTTGCCCTGCCCGTCGACCAGCATGTAGCGCAGCGAGAAATCCTGCGCCATCCGGACCAGCGTGTCGTAGATCGCCGAATCGCCGTGCGGGTGGTACTTACCCATCACCTCGCCGACGATGAAGGCGCACTTGCGATACGAACGGGTCGGCTGCAGGCCGATGTCGTGCATCGCGTACAGGACCCGTCGGTGCACGGGCTTCAGCCCATCCCGCACATCGGGCAGAGCCCGGCCGACGATCACGCTCATCGCGTAATCGAGGTAGGAGGAGCGCATCTCCTTCTCGAGCTCGCGCTCTTCTATCCGCCCCGTCAGCGCCTCCAGCGCCATCAGACGACCGCTCCGTCAATAGAACGGGCGTGAAAACCAAGCAGGTGGGGGGATGCAGGGAGGACGACGAGGGGAGCGCACTTATCCGTGCGTGACCTGAGGAGTCCGACCGAAGACCCCCAGATGCGCCGGTTTGCAGCGCCCGCCCCTGGGATCGAATCAGACATCAAGGAATTTCACCTCTTTCGCGTGATCCTCGATGAATCTGCGGCGCGGCTCCACCTGATCGCCCATCAGCATCGAGAAGATGTGCTCGGCGGCGGCCTCGGAAGCGTCCTCCAGGGTGACCTGCTGCAGTGTCCGCGAGGCGGGATCCATCGTCGTTTCGCGCAGCTGTTCCGCGTTCATCTCACCGAGACCCTTGAAGCGGGTCAGCTGAGCCCCGTGCCGCGCCAGCTCGAGCACGGCGCCGCGGAGAGCCTGGAACGAGAATGCGTCAGCTCTCCGGCCCGCGAGGCGCACCTCGAACGGCGGCCGGCCGACCTGATTCAACAGCGCCACATGCACCTCGACGAACTTGCGGTAGTCGTACTGCTCGAACAGCTCACGGGGCAGGCGGTGGGTGCGAGCCAGGCCGGTCTTGCGTTCGATTGCCTTGACGACCAGCAGCTCCTCCGATTCGTCGACGATCTCGGTATCGAATGGCTCCGCCTCGTCGGCTTTGCGACCGAGCACCTCGCGCGCCCCGGCAATCGACGCCACCTCGTCGTCGAGAAGGCTCGACTCCTCCAGGAAGCGCACAACGTCATGGCCGAACTCGGCCTCCAGTGAGGAGCCCCACCCTTCGTACTCTTTGACCCGCCGCGTGTACCCCTGCCAGCGGCTCTTCGTCAGCTTGCGAGCCTTGCCGCTCGCGTCGACCAGCTCGAAGCTCTCCAGTTTGTCGCGCAGGAGCAGCTCCTCGAGTTCGGACTCGCGCTCGAGATAGGTCTCCTGGTTGCCTTGTTTGACCCGGTACAGCGGCGGCTTCGCGATGTATACATAGCCTTTCTTGATCAATTCAGGCATCTGGCGGTATAGGAAGGTGAGGACCAGGGTGCGGATGTGCGCGCCGTCAACGTCGGCATCCGTCGCCATCACGATTTTGTGGTAGCGGGCCTCCTCGATATCGAACTCGTCGTGGACGCCGGTTCCGATCGCGGTGATCAGGGCCTGGATCTCGTTGTTGGCCAGCACCTTGTCGATACGGCTCTTCTCGACGTTGATGATCTTGCCACGCAGCGGCAGCACCGCCTGCGTGGAGCGGTCGCGCGCCTGCTTGGCGGAGCCGCCGGCCGAGTCGCCCTCGACCACGAACAGCTCCGCGTCGCGGGGATCCTTGACGGTGCAGTCGGCCAGCTTGCCGGGAAGGGTTGAGTTCTCAAGGGCCGACTTGCGCCGGGTCAGATCGCGTGCCTTGCGCGCCGCGTCCCGCGCCCTTGAGGCGTCGATCGCCTTGCTGATGATCCGGCGGGCATCGGTTGGATTCTCCTCGAAGAACTCGGCGAGCTTGCGGTTGACGGTCTCCTCGACGAGCCCCCGAATCGGCGGATTGCCGAGTTTGGTCTTCGTCTGGCCCTCGAACTGAGGGTCGTGCAGCTTCACCGAGATGACGGCGGTGAGACCCTCGCGCACATCCTCTCCGGCCAGGTTGGGGTCTTTCTCCTTGAGCAGGCCTTTGCTTCGCGCATAGGCGTTGAGAGTCCGGGTCAGGGCGGCTCGGAAGCCGGAGAGATGGGTGCCGCCCTCGTGCGTGTTGATGTTGTTCGCGAAGCTGAAGATGGACTCCTGGTAAGAGGCGTTCCACTGCATCGCCACCTCGACCTGACCATCCTCGCCCTCGCCTTCGAAGAAGATGGTCTTGCGATGCAGGACATCCTTGTTCTCGTTCAGGTGGCGAACGAAGTCCTCGATACCGCCCTCGTACTGGAAGGTGATGCTGTTGGTCTGGCCTCGCTCGTCGACCAGCTCGATCTTCAGCCCGCGGGTCAGGAAGGCGGTCTCCCGCAACCTGTCGGCCAGCGTCTGGAAGTCGAACTCGACCTCCTCGAACACCTCGGCGTCGGGTTGGAAGGTCAGTGTCGTGCCGGTTGCATCGGTGGCTGCGCCCTCGGCGAGCGGGGCCTGTGGCTTGCCGCGCTCGTAGTCCTGGCTCCAGACGTGCCCATCGCGGCTGATCTCCAGGTGCAGGCGCTCTGACAGCGCGTTGACAACCGAGACCCCGACGCCGTGCAGTCCACCGGAGACTTTATAGCCTGCCCCGCCGAACTTGCCGCCGGCATGCAGCGTCGTCAGCACGACCTCGGCCGCCGGCCGCTTCTCCTTCTTCAGTTCTTCGACCGGGATGCCGCGGCCGTCATCCGTGACGGTGCAGCTGTCGTCGGGGTGCAAGACAACGCGGACGCTGTCGCAGTGACCGGCGAGCGCCTCGTCCACGGAGTTGTCCACCACCTCGTAGACCAGGTGGTGCAGGCCCCTCGGGCCGGTCGAGCCGATGTACATACCGGGGCGCTTGCGGACCGCTTCGAGACCCTCGAGCACGGTGATGTCTTTGGCGCCGTAGGAGCTGGGTGCCCCCTTCTTCTTACCGGCGCTCTTTTTAGTCTCAGGCAATTAATCCC
>JBAVGD010000011.1:0-3560 GCA_049684635.1 Solirubrobacterales bacterium
GCGTCAGCCAGGCAAGTGGCGGTGCGCCACGGCCGGGGTCAAAGCCACGCAGGAACGAGATGAAGGCCTCTTGCAGCGCCTCTTCGGCAACTGCTTCATTGCCGGCGTTCTGACGGGCGATCAGGAGTAGGTAGCTGCGTTGCTCGCGGTAGAGCTGGATCGCCAGCTCACGCACCTCCGCGCGTCTTCGCTTCTTCGTTGACATCTGGGCCTCCGTTCCTCGCCGGGTTGACGGAGGTCGCAGGACCCGCACCCGTCAGGGCGGCCCGGAACCCGAGCCGACAGGCGAGGGCCGAAGGAGTCCCGTCAGGGACTTGAAGGGGCGTCCGCGGGTGCCACGCTCGGAAGGAAACCCGGCGACGAACGGAGGCCGGAACCGTAGAAGCGATCCAGAGAAGTAGAAGCGAGAGCGTCGACCGCGAATAGAAAAGCTACGGCCGCGGTGGACGGTGCCGAAGAGGCGCTGCAGATTTACCACACATTTCTAAAGAAATCGCCGAAACGTTTGTCGAGCGAAAATCCTGCGCATGCGCCGTTTCTGTGCTACGGACGCCTCGATTCCTTGGCGCGTCCCCTGCCCACCCTTTGCGGGTGAGTGGGCAGGGGACGCTTTGCTTGCGATCACGGCGATTCCTCGGGAGGCGGCGAGAGCGTGAAGCCACCCGGTTGAACGCTGCCGGGCTTGAAGGTGATGTCAGCCAGCAGTTCTTCGGGCGCGACTTCGAGGGCGGTGGCAACCTTGACGAGCGTGTCGATGCGCGGGACTCGCTCGCCGCGCTCCAACAGTCCGATCTCGGTTCTGTGCAGCGAAGCCCGAAAGCCGACCTCTTCCTGGGAGAAATCCGCCCGCCTGCGGCAGTAGCGGAGGTTGTTGCCGAACTGGATGGCGACGGGATTCAGCGGCATCCGATCACCCCCAGGTGGGCGAGGTGCAGGAGTGCTCGACCCGGCATCACGAACAGGCCGTTGCTGTGCAGCACCCCTGCCATGCCCAGGTCACGGATGGCTCGGGCGAGCGAATAGCCAGCCTCGAAGTCGTCGCGGTTCTCGAACAGGCAGTCCGCGAGCGCGGGGAAGCTGAGCAAGATCGGGTGTTCGCGCAGGACGAGCGCCAAGACCTCGATCTGCATCGCCTCGTCGGTGGCCGGAGTCTCGGGCTTTCGGTGGCGGCGGCCCATAGGACCGCCGCCTGCTCGCCAGAGCATCAAGCCTCGCCCCTTTCCAACACGGCCAGCAGGCCGTGCATCGCGTCGTGGGCGGCGACGACCTCCACATAGCCGTTCTCCTTGTCGTGGCTCTCCAAGGCGGCTCGCAGGAACGCTTCTGCGTCCTCGTCTGGGACGAATAGCTGGCCGACCGTCAGGGCGACAAGGAGCCGTTCGACGGCCTCGCCTTCCCGTTGGGTCCGGTCTGGGTTTTCCAACCCCTCCGGCGTTCTCAGGTCGCTTCGCAGACTGTCGAGCCATCCGGTCATTTCATCCCGCAGGAACGAGACGTGCTCGACGGGCAGGCTGAGGGCAACGGCGGAGCCGTCGCCCGTAGGGTTCTCGCAGGGCATGGGAGCTGATACCTCCTGTGTCTCAGGCGGCCCGTCGCGCCACAAACGCGGCGGGTCGCCGCTTCTCTGAGGCCGGTAGCCAGCTACCGTTCCCGCTGCGTCCGGCCGAGTTCCACCTTTGCCGGATGCCACGGGGCCGGCGTGCAAGCGCGCGGCCCCACTTATGTGCTGTCAGACGCTAGCAGACTGTCGAGAAAAATTCGACAGTCTCGCTACTTGCCTTTGATGATCTGGGCGACCCGGGAGCGGTGTAGGCCGACCTCCTCGCCGATCTCCCTCAGCGAGAGGCCTTCCTTCTGGGCCTGGGCGAATGCCTTTCGTCTTGCCTTCTGAGTGGCGGCTGATTCACGGTCGAACTGCTTCTGCGCGGCCTTCACGTCGCGGCGGGCGGCTTTCCGCTTGGGGTCGTCGGGCATCGCTGCAGCCTATTTAGCATCTTGCGGGCAGGCACCCAAACTGCAGAAAAGTCCGCTTAGAGGGCCAGTTCACGACAGGTGCGGACGCCGTCGAGGAGCCTAAGCTCTCTAGATGGGCAGAAGCTACTCGGCGGCGGATCTCAAGATCCTTTGGGGCGCGAACACGATTTGCTCTCACCCTAAGTGCAACCAGAATCTGGTCGCCAGCGCTACCGAAGAGGACGAGGCAAAAAGCATCGGGAAGATCTGCCACATCATCGCTTCAAGCGACGACGGCCCCCGCGGAGATCCCGATTTTCCCCCGGAGCGGCGCGATGATCCGGACAACCTCATCCTCCTGTGCGGAACCCATCACGACGAGGTGGATGTCCAGCCGAATACCTACTCAGCAGCGGAACTCCGGGCATGGAAGGAGGGCCATGAACGCTGGGTCGAGGACACGTTGTCCGACGCGGTTGTCGCCATTACCTTCGCTGAGCTCGACGAAGTCGCGAAGAATCTCATCGCGACGCCGCCAATGGCGATTGACGATCTTTCGCCGCCTACGCCGCCATTGCGGAAGATGCAGCACAACAGCCTAACGGCGGCTATCGCCAGTCATTTCCAGATTGGACAGCTGCGCTTCCACGATGTCGAATCGTTCATCACCGACCAGACCGGCTGGGACGTTGACTTTGGTGAGCGTCTCAAAGCAGGCTTTGTAGAGCAGTACAACGCTTTGTGGGATCGTGAGCTGCGTGGTGACGATCTGTATATCTCTCTAGCGGAGTGGTCTGCGGGAGGGGCACGGGCTCCCCTGGAGCGGCAGGCTGCTGGAGCAGCGATCTTGAGCTACCTCTTTCATGTCTGCGACGTTTTCGAGCCGGAGCCAGCCGATGATTCTTCCGACTAAGCATCTGACTCTCGATAAGTCCGCAATAGGCTCAGCAGCCATCGTTCTGCGGGGTTTCTCTGATGGATCTACCGTCTCGGAGCTCTGGGAACGCGCTTCAAACGAAGGCATATCGACCTTTGACCAATTCGTTATGGGTCTGACTCTGCTCTACGCGCTGGGGGTCGTCGACCATCGCAACGGTCGGCTGAGCTACTCGTGATTACGAGAGTCACTGCAAATCAGGAGTCCTTTCGGCCCGTCGAATTCAGACCGAACTTCAACCTTGTGCTTGCTGAGCGAACCGCTGACTCAAGCGACCGAGACTCACGGAACGGACTGGGCAAGTCACTCCTGCTTGACATTCTGCATTTCTGCTTGGGCTCGAAAGGTCGAGGAGTTATTGTTGATGCTCTTAACGACTGGGAGTTTCAGACCGACCTGACGCACAGCGAGGGAGAGCTTGCCTTCGCACGCGCGGTTTCGGACCCCAAATGGATCAAGATCAAGTCGGACTACAGCGACTGGCCCCTAGAGCCGGACCTTCCAGATGGGCAGGCCCGCTTCAAAGTAACTGAACAGCGAGTTCTCCTCGGCCGCCTCCTTTTTGGGCTCACCCCGGAGATCGAGGACACGCGCTTCGGCCCGAGCTACCGAAGCTTGATCTCGTATCTGATGCGCCAAGAGCCCGATGGGTTTCTGGAACCTTTTTCTC
>JBAVGD010000012.1:0-6248 GCA_049684635.1 Solirubrobacterales bacterium
CCCATATCGTGGTCAACCTGCACGACGTAGGGCAGGGGCGGCCTCCTGTTCGGTCGGTCCTCGACTCAGCATGGCTGAAAAAGAGCCTGTCTTATCTCGTGAGTCAGAAGTTCGAGGTGGCCGCGAAATTCTGACTCAGGTCACTAGCTTTCCGGTTTTACCGGAGTGGGACCGAGGATCCCGAAGGGGGTTGGCGACTCGCCGCCGTATTTTCCCCAGGTCGCTTTGCCGAAGTCGCGGATCGCGTCGAGGGTGATCGGGCCGCGGTACTTGTCACAACCCATCAGGTTCCTCCAGGCCGTGGCCGCGACCTCGTAGGGCATGTTTGTGTTCGGGAAGAGCAGCGACCCGCCGTACATCGTGTCGTAGAGCCCCTTCAGTTCCAGCTGGACCCTGTTGGGCAGACTCGGGCTGTACTGGATCTCCGTGCGGCCGTGCTCAAGCGAGTGGACGAAGTCGATTTCGGCGGGCATCTCCGCATATGCCCCGTCCGCCTGCTGGTAGGGCGCTTCGACATGCGGGCCCGAGGTCGGGGGGTTGGTCTTGTAGTGCGGCGTCGGTGCAGTCACCGGAATGTGAGTGTGGCCCTCGTCTTTGAGGCGAAGCCTGAGCACGCAGCCGGCCTCTTTGGCTGCCTTCTTCAGATTCGCGACCTTGACCGGTGCCGGGGCGACGCCTTCCCGTTCATCGGGCTGGACACCATTCGTCGCGCCGCTGGAGAGCTCGATGTGCGCCCCGCCGCCGCTCGAGCCCCCGGACGACGTGACCACATAGACGACAGCGCCAACCAGAACCAGGCCAACCAACACCGCGACCGAATAGCCGATTACCAACCGCCGGCGCGTCGCCTGGTCCCGCTCGGCCTCCCGTTCGCGCCGTGTCTCGCGCAGTCGCTCTCTCTCTTCCTCTCGGCGGTTGGCCACCGCTGCCTATCCCTTCGCGGCGGCCTGCGAGCGACGCCCGTTGCTGCTGGTCGAACGTTTCCTTCGACGGGTTGGGGCCCCGGCCCAAACACCCTCGAGGAAGAGCGCAAGCTCCTCGGTGAGTCGCTTGGGATTGAGCCTCCACTCCAGAATCGAGTTGGCTTCCACGAGCTGCGCATTGGGCAGCTCTTCAACGAGCATGCCCGAGTCGCTGAACGGGTGGAGCGGGTCTCGTGGATGCCCGACCACCAGCGCCGGCTGGTCGATCTGCCGTCGCTCCTCGCGATGGGGCGCCGTCTCCCCCAGCAGCAGGCCCTCGAGTACGGCAACCGAGGGACCCGGCCGGCGCCGAACAAAATCGAGTCCGATATCGACGAGGAAGGTCGTGCGGGGAATGATCGACGCGACCCGCGCGACGGCCTCGAAGCCAGGGCGGCCGATCCGCAAGCCGAGCAGGATCGGAGCGAAGAACGCCGCGACGGCGGCCAGGGCGTTGTCGAGGACCGGCATCTCGATGAACAGGCCCTTGACTCGCTCCGGTTCGTGAACGGCCAGCTCGAGCGCCACGTTCGCCCCCAGCGAGGTGCCCCCCACCACCGCCGAAGACACCTCAAGGTGGTCGAGCAAGGCGCTCAACTGACGCGCGAACAGGGGCATCGAGTAAAGGCGGAGGTCCTCAGGCTGATCGGAGCCGCCGTGGCCCAGCAGGTCGACGCAGATGACGCGGTGGCCATGGTCAGCCAGCGCCGGCGCCACCCGCTCGAACATGTGGCGATTCATCAGCAGTCCGTGAACTAGGACCAGGACCCGGTCCCCCTCGCCGTACTCGTCGTAGCTGATCCTGTGTCCCTGGTAGTGGAGCTCGCCCATTCCGGCGACCAGTCTAGTTGGAAGCCGTCTCCCAGCCCCGCGCCGGCAGAGAAGGTTCTCAGGGCTGCGGCGCCGGCACCGCGTCGCCCCCCGAGGCCCGGTCCCAGGGCCGGGCCGCCCGCAACGCCCCCAGCACCGCCCGCGTGGCCGGCGCCCGGTTCAGCGCGTAGAAGTGGATGCCTGGGGCGCCGGCGATGAGCAGCTCCGAGCACTGCTGCGCCGCATACGCGATGCCGAGCTCGAACTCCGCCTCCTCATCCCCCTCCGTCGCCCGGAACGCCTCCTCCAGCCGAGCGGGAATCGAGGCGTCGCAGAGTTCGCAGATCCGCTTCGTTTGGGCAAAGCTGGCGACTGGGATCACCCCCGGAACGATCGGGACATCGATCCCGCTCTCCCGCGCCGCGGTGACGAAGTCGAAATAGATCTGGTTGTCGAAGAAGAGCTGCGTGATCAGGAATGAGGCGCCGGCCTCCACCTTCGTCTTCAGGTAGGAGAGGTCGGTCGCGAGGTCGGGAGCCTCTGGGTGCACCTCCGGAAAGCAGGCGCCGCCGATCGTGAAGTCCCATCCGGAAGCGATGAAGGAAGCCAGTTCCGCGGCGCTGCCCAGTCCCCCGCTGGGCTGTACGAAGTCCTTCTGCCCGCGTGGCGGATCGCCGCGCAGCGCAAAGACGTTTTCTATCCCCAACCCCTCGATCCGCTCGAGGGTTCCCGCGAGGCCCTCGATCGTCTCGCCGACGCAGCTCAGGTGGGCCATCGTCTCCAGGCCGAGATCCTCCTTGAGCGCACGCGTGATCTCGACCGTCCCCTCGCGGGTGGATCCGCCGGCGCCGTAGGTGACCGATACGAAGTCCGGCTCCAGCTCTTGCAACGAACGCGCGGTGCTGAACAGCTGCTGTGTCGCCTCGTCTGTCTTCGGCGGGAAGAACTCCACCGAGAAGACCGGTCGCTTGGAGGCGAGGATTTGGTCGATGCGCATCCGCGCAGCGTAACCAGGCGCGCCTGATGCCGTGGGGCCGAGCTCGCGCCGCACATTTCGCCGGACTTTGCGGGGTTTCCCCCAAGACCCCCTAGCGGTGACGCTTCCGAGGCGCTAGCTTGCCTCTTGCGACTGGGAAAGACAGGACCCGCGGAAGCCAAGCGGGACACCGTCTTGAAGGTGGCGCAAGCAGCTTCTTCTACGTGCGAAGGCTACGTGCGAGGCAGGCTACGAGCGTCATCCCCGGTCGTATTTTCGTGCCGTGACCGCCCCGCTTGGTCCTGAACCGTCCCAGGGGCACGCTCTCTACGGGATAGGTCCTAAGCGCGCAGGGGCGCGTCCGACGGCGCCTCTAGCTTGGTGCGCGGCTGCAGAGAGCCTGCCCTCTGAGCCGCGCGTACCGGGGCGCACTTGGGAGCCGGGCGTCACGGGTGAAGCCCGGACACGCCGTGACTAGCCCGCCCGCTCCCTCCTTCCGTGGCCTTCGCAGCTGCCACCGGCTATGCGAGGATGCCCGCGATCTGAGCGATGAGCGATGAGCTTCGTTATGAGCGCGTTGGGGCCGCGGCGGTGTTGACCATCGAACGGCCCGAGCGGCGCAACGCGGTGGACGGCGCGACGGCAGAGTCGTTCAGGCAGGCCGTGAAGGAGTTCGAAGCCGATGACGGGGCACGCGTGCTCATCTTGACCGGAGCCGGTGGAGAGGCCTTCTGCGCGGGTGCCGACCTGAAGGCCCTTGACCTGGACGTCGACCATCCCGACGGGCCGATGGGCCCGACCCGCTGCACTCCCTCGAAGCCGGCGATCGCGGCGATCGACGGTTGGTGTCTTGCCGGCGGGGTGGAGCTCGCCCTCTGGTGTGACCTGCGGATCGCCACGCCCAAGTCCACATTCGGACTCTTCGAGCGCCGCTGGGGGGTGCCGCTTGTCGATGGCGGGACCCAGCGGCTGCCCCGGATCGTCGGCATGGGCCGCGCCCTCGAGCTGATCCTCACCGGGCGTCCCGTGGACTCCGAGGAGGCACATGCGATCGGACTCCTCAATGAGGTCGTTGCCCCAGGTAAGCACCTCGAGCGAGCTCTCGAGCTGGCGGAGAAGATCGCCGGCTTCCCGCAGGAGACGATGCTCGCCGACCGCCGCACCGCAATCGAGGGCTTCGGGCTGGCCCTTGCGGACGGCCTCGCCCTGGAGCACCGTCTCGGCCGCGAGGTTCTGGACGTCGCGGTCCAGGGAGCGGCCCGCTTCGCGGCCGGCGAGGGCCGCCATGGCGCGGGCCTCTAGTTTCGCGACCCCACGCTGAAGGGTCGGCAATCGTGACCCGGCAAGCCTGGGACCGGGTCTATTCCTGCCTGGCGATCCGGCGCATCTCTCTCTTCGCTCCCTCCGAGCCAAGGTAGGGCATGAGTACGGCGAAGACGAGGTCGGGAAGGATGCCGTCGAGCTCCGGTCCGCGGCCGGCGCGGATCTCGTCGAAGATCATCGAGGTGGCGCCACCGATCGCGAAGCGCGCCGTGTCGGGGGGCAGCTCGGTGCTGCGGCCGAGGTACGTTCTGCCGTCCTCGAGGAAGGGTGTGAAACGAGCAAGCGCCTCCCGGTAGCGCTGACGCGCGTCGTCGCCCGCCGCGGTCACCTCCACCATCGCCACCCGGGCGATGTCGGACTCCGCGGCAAGCAGCTCGACCAGCGCTCCCAGAACGGCCACGATGCGCTCCGGCCAGGGCTCTCCGGCGGCCGCTTCGAAGGCGGCGGTTACGTGCGCCACCAGCACGTCGATCACCGCGTCGTACGCCTCTAGGAAGCAGTCGGCCTTGCCCTCGAAGAGGTCGTAGAAGACCTCATCCGATACGCCCGCGAATTCAACGACGTCGGTCACCGTCGTCACCTCGTAGCCCTTGTCGGCGGCGACCCGGATCATCGCCTCCCGCAACCGCTCACGCTCGGACCTCACCGAATATGCGCTTGAGAGTCCCTGGCGCCCGCCGGGCAGCGGTTGTTGACTCGATCCGGATGGCGATGCCATCGTCCTCCAGCGTAGGGCAGGAACCGAAGTGTGTCCAACGTATGTCCGACCCATCTCGCGCCTACACTTCTCCGGATGAAAATTGGGATCGTCGGACTTGGCTACGTAGGGCTTCCGCTTGCCGTGGCGTTCGCTGAGGCGGGCAACGAGGTGCTCGGGCTCGATACCGACAGCCGCAAGATCAAGGCCCTGAATGAGGGCCGAAGCTACGTCGAGGACGTCCCCGACGCCACCCTCGCCGACCTGCAGGGGCGCCTGCGGGCGACCTCGCGGCACGCTGACCTGTCGTCCTGCAACGCGGTGATCATCTGCGTGCCGACGCCGCTGACCAATTCCCGGGAGCCCGATCTCACCTATCTCCTCGACTCGGCGGCCGCTCTTTCTCAGGCCCTTCGTCCCAAGCAGCTGATCGTGCTCGAGTCGACCACCTATCCCGGCACGACCCGTGAGCGGCTGCTGCCGATCCTCGAGGAGTCGGGCCTCTCCGCGGGTCGCGATTTTCACCTCGCCTTCTCGCCGGAGAGAATCGACCCAGGGCGCACGGATCACACGATCCGCACGACCCCGAAGTTGGTGGGCGGCCTCACCGAGGCCTGCGGCGAGCGAGCTTGCGAGGTCTACTCCTTGGTCTGCGACGAAGTGGTGGTCCTTTCCAGCCCGGAGGTGGCGGAGCTCGCGAAGCTCCTGGAGAACATCTTCCGCTCGGTGAACATCGCGCTCGTCAACGAGCTTTCGCAGCTCTGCGACAGGCTTGGGATCGACATTTGGGAGGTGGTCGACGCGGCCGCGACGAAGCCGTTCGGCTTCATGCGCTTCGACCCCGGTCCAGGGATGGGCGGCCATTGCCTCCCGATTGACCCGTTCTACCTTGCCTTCAAGGCCCGCGAACACGACTTCTATCCGGAGTTCATCGAGCTGGCTGGGAAGATCAACCAGTCCCAACCCCAGTTCTGTGTGGGACGCATCGACCGCGCCCTCAACGACACCGGCAAGTCTGTGAAGGCGTCGGTCATCCTGATCCTCGGCGTCAGCTACAAGCCTGGAGTAGGCGACATCCGCGAGTCGCCGGCGCTGAAGATCATCAAGCTGCTTCGCGACCTGGGCGCCGAGGTCACCTACCACGATCCCCACGTGCCGGAGCTTCCAGAGCTTGGACTCAGCTCGGTCGACCTGGCGGAGGGCCTGCAGGCCGCCGACCTGACGGCGATCATCACGGCCCATCCCCAGCTCGATTACGAAGCGGTCGTGTCGAAGGCGCCGCTTGTCGTCGACTTCCGCGGGGTGACGCGAGGCATCAAGGCAAAGAACCTGGTGCGGCTGTAGCTGGCGGCACTAGCTGGTCGCGACGCCGGCGCCCTGCAGCTCATCGCTTGCCGCCTCGCTGCCGAAGTAGGGCAGCACCGCGAAATACATGAACTCGGGTAGGAGCTCGCGGAAGCCGGAGGCGGTCCCGGTCGAG
>JBAVGD010000013.1:0-2671 GCA_049684635.1 Solirubrobacterales bacterium
ACGATCTGCTGACCTCAGTTCCAGGCCTCGATCGCAGCGACCAGGAAACTCAGTTGCGAGTTCTGCGACCGGATCTGCGACCCGCGCCCTTCAACCGGCACGTACTGCGCCTCTGGGCCGCATGGGACCTTCACCACGGACTGCTGAAAGGTCCGCTGGACATCGGCGCCGCCTTTACACTCCCTCGCTGAGCAGCTTCTCAGCCAGCTGCGGAAGCTCTCGGGCCAGGCGGGAGCGCGGAACGACAAGGTCAACTCCAGCCGCCTCCGCGACCCTCCGGACCTCCGGGTTGACGTGGGAGTAATAGCCAAGGACCGGAAATCCGCGCCCGGCAAGAGCCTCCGGGCTCTCGACATCGAGATCGGCGACCAGGAGATCGGCGTCGTCAAGGGGCGCTTCGGCCAGCGTCGGGGACAGGATGACCCGATGCCCAGCGGCGCTGAGCATGGCCTCCACCCTGCTCCCCAGCAGCAAATCGGGGGTCACCGCGACGATCTGAGCCACTACAGAGCGCGGCGCCTGCGGAACTCTTCGCGGGCACTCTCGGGGCGGCCCCACATCGGCATCACCTCGGCCCGGCCCTCCCGCACCTCGCGCAGCTGCATCTCACCGCCGACGCCGTCCTCGTCCAGCTTCGCCAGAACGCCCTTCACCGTCTCGGCGGACGCGGCGTGCCCGAAGCTGTGGGCGACCAGCAGTCTCCAGTGCCAGTCTGCTTCGGAGTACGGCTGCGCGTTGACGCGGGAGAGGGCGACCGCGGTGTCGACGTAGTTGCTGAGATCGTCGAGACGGAAATCGAGCTCGAGATCAGTCCAGTCCGGCGGCATCGAGTCGAGGACCTGCTGGAAGTCGTCCGCCAAGCTCATGCGGGAAGCGTATCTCGAAGGGACGCGAGCCGTCAGAGGAACAGGTTGACGATCAGGAAAGCATTGAGGCCGATGATGAGCGCGGCCAGCACGGCCGCGATGGCGGTCAGCCAGCCTGAGTTGGCAAGGGAGCCCATCACATCGCGGCGACGCGCGATCAGGAGCAGCGGCACGAGGGCAAAGGGGATGCCGAATGAAAGGACGACCTGGCTGAAGACGAGCGCGTCGGTCGGGTTGAATCCGATCCCGAGAACGAGGAGCGCCGGAGAAAGGGTGATGGCGCGGCGCGCGAAGAGCGGAATGCTGCGGCGAATGAATCCCTGCATCACCACCTGCCCGGCCATCGTCCCAACCGAGGATGAGGCGAAGCCGGAGGCGAGCAGGGCAACGCCGAAGATCGTCGCGGCGTTGCCCGAGACCAACGTCTTCAATCCGTCGAAGGCGCCTTCGATGCTGTCGACCCCGGTAAAGCCGCTCCCGTAGAAGAGCGCGGCCGCGACGATCATCATCGAGAGGTTGACGAGCCCGGCGAGTGAGAGGGCAATGACCACGTCGACCCGCTCGAAACCGAGGATCCGCCTCCTCTCGTCGGCGTCGCGACCAACGATCCGCCGCTGGGTCAGCGCCGAATGCAGGTAGACCACGTGCGGCATCACCGTCGCTCCGATGATCCCGGTCGCGAGCAAGACGCTTCCCCCGCCCGCGAATCCCGGTACGAAGAGGTGGCTTGCCACCTGGCCCGCGTCCGGCTTGGCGTCGAAGAGCTCGATGACGAAGGAGGCCACGACGACGCCCACGAGGGCACTGATGCCGGCCTCGAGGCGGCGAAAGCCCATCTGCTGCAGAGCGAGAATGGCGAAGGCGCCGGCTCCCGCAAGCAGCCCGGCCGCAAAGAGCGGAATCCCGAAGAGAAGGTTTAGGCCAAGGGCCGCACCGACGACCTCGGCGACATCGGTCGCCATGGCCACCAGCTCGGCCTGAAGCCACAGGCCGATCGCCGTCCGCCGCGAGAAGGTCTCGCGGCACAGCTCGGCAAGGTTGCGGCCGGTCGCTATCCCAAGCTTTGCCGACTGAGTCTGAACGAACATCGCGACGAGGTTCGCGCAGAGCACCACCCAGAGCAGGGTGTAGCCGAACTTGGAGCCGCCGGCGACGTTGGTGGCGAAGTTGCCGGGGTCGATGTAGGCCACCGCCGCAATGAAGGCCGGGCCGAGAAAGGGCCAGACACGGCCAACTCCACGGGCGTGCCCGTCGAGCGAGCGCCGTGCGGCCGCCGCAACCGCCGCCTCGCCGGGAAGGACATCCTCGACCGTCGCCTGCGGGGTCGCGGGAGGCGGCTTCATCAACGGCTTCCTCCCGCCCGGGGCGGCCGCAGGTCAGGCCCCGGAATCGGGGTGCCATGGGGGTCATGGCTGGGTTCCCCCAGCTTTGCCGCGATCAAGAGCTCGAGCTCCTCGGAGATGTAGTGCTCGAGTCTCTCGGCCTCGTCGTGGACCTGCTCGTCGGACATGCCGAGGGCCTCGGATAGATAGGCCTCGATCAAACGGTGATGGCGGATGACCTCGAGCGCGACCTTCTCACCGGCCGCGGTCAGGGTCGCGCCCCTGTAGGGCAGGTACTCGACAAGGGCCAGAGCGTCGAGCCGCTTCAGCATCGAGGTGGCGGTGGCCGGGGTGACGCCCAGTCGATCGGCGACCTCGCCGTTGAGGACCGGCCCCGCGCGCCCTTCCGCAAGCGCGTAGATCGCCTTGACGTAATCCTCGATCGCTTCCGATGTTTTAGACACGTCTAAATTATTTTGACAC